>CATITW010000088.1 GCA_949547975.1 Cryomorphaceae bacterium
GCAGTGCTCCTCAACAGCGATGTACGCACCACACCAGGCTGGTTAAACCCTATAGAGGAGCATTTTAAGGAACATCCAGACTGCGCAGCGCTCCAGCCAAAAATACTTTGGGACCGTTCACCAGACACCTTCGAATATGCTGGTGCAGCAGGGGGATATATGGACAGTTTAGGATACCCTTTTTGCCGCGGACGCCTACTGAATGAGCTGGAAAAAGATATCGGCCAGTACAACGATGCTCGCCCAGTATTCTGGGCTACAGGAGCGTGCCTGGCAGTGCGTACAGATCTATTCAAGCAGCTTGGAGGGCTCGATCCTATGCTCTTCGCTCATATGGAAGAGATCGATCTGTGCTGGCGTATGCAACGTGCAGGCTATAGTGTATGGGTCCAGCCGGAATCTACCGTATACCACCTCGGTGGCGCTACATTAAGTGCGAATTCGCCACACAAGACGTATCTGAACTTTCGCAATAACCTGATCATGATCGTCAAGAACATGCCGCACTTTAGCGCTATGGGGCTCATCTTTATTCGGTTACTGCTCGACGGTCTGGCCGGAATCAAATTTATTCTCGAAGGAAAACCGCTTCATACCTGGGCCATCGTTCGCGCGCATTTCGGATTTTATGCCCGATTCACTCGTGTGCAGCGCGCTCGTGCAACACATGCGCAATATGGTTTTAAAGCGATGAATGAGCTCACCGGAACCTACGCTGGTAGTATGGTTTGGCAGTTCTACGTTCGCTCCAAAAAGCGTTTTTCAGATTTCTACTGATCCCCTAAAACTCGCAGAGAGGAGCGATCGCTGCTACGTGATTTTTGGTTTGTCTCAATATGCGAGAATAAGTTAACTTCGAAGGGAACAAAATCTGTCGAATTATGAAAAGAGTACTTTCCCTGATCGTACTGCTGTTAGCGGGGACATTCGCTACGGGCCAAGTTTTAACACAAACCATTCGAGGCACTATTTTGGACACCGAGTCCAAGTTCCCCCTAGCCGATGCCATGGTGATTTGTGACCAGTCTCAAGTATTTTCGGACGAATACGGACAGTTTAGTCTAGAAGTCGAGATCGGAAGAAAAACGGTCGCGGTCCAGCTGTTCGGCTATGAGTCCAAAACCACTGTAGTAGAGCTGAACTCTGCTAAACAAGCTGTGGTTCGCATCGAGCTGACCGAAAGCATGGTCAAACTAGACGAGGTGGATGTCGTTGCCACACCGAGAGGTGATGTCAAAAATGAGATGGCCGTGGTCAGTGCTCGAAAGTTTTCTGTAGAAGAAACCAACCTTTATGCAGGTTCTCGTGGCGAGCCAGCGCGTATGGCGACCAACTTTGCCGGTGTGCAAGGGTCCGACGATACTCGAAACGATATCGTGGTTCGCGGAAATACACCAGCAGGTATCCTCTACCGTTTTGAAGGCATTAACATTCCTAACCCCAACCACTTTGCCATTCCAGGAACCGGAGGTGGTCCCGTAACTATTCTCAACAACAAATACATTCAAAGTGGTGATTTCTATACTGGAGCATGGCCAGGTGAATACGGCAATGCTATCGCTGGTGTGTTCGATCTTGAGATGCGCGATGGGAACAACGCCACACCTTTTGAAGGCAGCTTTCAGTTCGGCCTTTTAGGGGTGGAGCTCATGGCAGAGGGCCGCTTAGGAAAAGAAAAACCAAATGCTCCTTCGTACCTTATTTTAGGGCGCTACAGCACGTTAGGGATGGCTTCAGAGCTCGGCATCTCGCTGGGTACTACAGCTATTCCGAACTATGCTGATGGCGCTTTCCGCGTTACTTTCCCGCAAAAAGATGGTTCTAAATTTTCGCTTTGGGGCATGGGAGGAACTTCTAATCTTGTGATCGATGTCAGTGGAACAGACGGCACGCAGCTCACCGGTGATTTTGAAGGGATCGGTATCGTCGACCGTGACCAATTCTTTGATACCCACATGGGTGTAGTCGGGGCAACCCACAATAAACGTCTTTCAAAAAACAGCTACCTGAAAAGCGGAGCTGCCGTCTCTCGCTCTGCGATTCACGCCCTGAACAACAAAGTCTTTCGTGGTGTAGACACCCTTGCAGCCGACGACCTGCGCTGGAGAGTGGACTCTGCTCCGAAGATTTTGAACTATTGGTACTACGAGACCAAAATTCACGGGTACAGTCACTACACGAAAAAATTGGACACGCGTCAAAGCCTTAAAGCAGGGATTAACATCGACTATGTACTGGTGGATTATTTAGATTCTACGCGCATCGTGAACGGTCTTACGGGTGAAATTTCAGATTGGGAATTCCCTTGGGGAACCTCAGATGGTGGCTTCCAAAGCGACGGTTATGCCATCGTTCAACCGTTTATTTCGTACAAGAACAGACTCACGGATAGATTGACCATGACTGCAGGCCTCACCGCGCTGTATTCGTCCATCAACGAGAATTCTTTGAGCCCGATCGAACCCCGTTTAGGATTTAACTACGACGTGAATAAGAAAAACAAGCTCTTCACGGGCGCAGGATACCACTCGCAAATGCAGAGTTCCTACCTTTATTACTACCGCGGTTCGCAAGCTACTCCGCAAGCTATTGCAGACGGTGTTTATGGAACGAACTACAACAAGGGAATGGGGCTCACAAAGAGTGCACATCTGGTTGCCGGCTGGGAGCACAATTTTGACTACCCCGTGCGCATAAAATTAGAGGCCTACTACCAGCAACTTTGGGATGTGCCGGTTGAATCTACGCCGTCCTATTTCTCATTAGTGAATGGTGGTGCCGGCTTTGGCCGATTATGGGCTGAGCCCCTCGAAAATACCGGTACAGGTAGAAACTTCGGTTTGGAATTTACCGCAGAACATTACTACAGAAATGGTTTCTATAGTCTATTCACAGGGTCCGTTTTTGACGCTAAATACAAGGGTTCAAAAAACCTTCTTGCCGCCGCAGGCTCCGCGGATGACATGTGGGTGAACACCACGTTTAACGGACGTTATGCATTTAACTTTATCATGGCTAAGAACCTCAAAGTGAGCAAATATGGCATGTTGAATCTAGGAACGAAGGTCAGCTCGATCGGTGGTCGCTGGTTCGGTGATGTAGACGATGAAGCCTCGACGCGCGCTGCAGAGATCGTCTTTGTCAATGACAACACCTTTAACGGTAACCAGTACCGTCCGTATTTCCGTTTGGACTTCAAGGTGGGGTATAAGTGGAACTTCATGAAATTGGCCCATGAATTTGCATTGGATATTTCAAACATCACCAACAATAAGAATATCCTGACGCTCACCTATTTACCAGAGACTAAAGAGATTCGCGAGAATTACCAGCTCGGACTTTTCCCCGTGTTCTATTACAAAATAGACTTTTAATAGCGCGGTAATTATAACCGCTAGCAAACAACACACCCCTCACGGCCAAAGCGGCTGTTAGGGGTGTTTTTTTATTGGAAAAATGCGCAGATTGTGATGGTTAGAGCTCTAGAGTACAGCCCATGCAAAAGGGGCCTTGAAATGCGACTATTTGCGGTAGAAGCGGTGCACGACACCGTCGATGTCTAAAGAGAAAAATCCGTAGTGGGAAGCATAGGTGATTTTAGGCTCAGCAGGCAGCGCGATCTCGTCGTTCGAGTATATTCCCTCGTGCTCGAGGATCCCGTCGACGTCGTATTTGATGCCTTCAAAAGAATGCGGTCCGATCTTATTGATGTGGAACCAAGCACCTTCACCCAGACCACCAAGCCACTGCGCTGCGGTCGGCAATGCAGAGGGACGTCTAGGTTCTTCGATCAAACCTTGTATGCTGTCGTCAGGAAGCTGATCGGTGTACTTTCCTATGGCACTTTCTAAAAGTCCGGCGCTAAGATCCGCCATACTGTGTCTTCTAGATTTGTCCAAATACTGTAAGGTGCCGCCTTCAAAGCTGTACACGATATCCTCCGTCTTGGCAGCAACCACATTGTAGAGCGGGGTAGGACGGAACGTAAGTGGATATTTCAGCTTGGTGCCTACTGTACCTTCCTCATTCGCTGCTTTCATGGTCTCAGTGACATACCGTGCACAATTACTTGCACTCTTGTACAGTCCATTGTATGGGAAATAGCCCTTCATCACCATCTCATCGGCATATCCTTTTGCCTTGGTATAGTTGATGGTTTTGCTTACCGAAAAGACAAGGGGGCCAGCACCGTGCGTGTATTTGCTTTTAGAGTCGAGCTCCGCTGCAATCTCCTCCACATTAACCAGATTCTTATCCTCATCGAAAACAGCCTTCACCTCAAGGTTGAGATTGGGGTCTGAATATTTTGAACGTGCTCTACCATATCCTCTAGGGGTGATGTAGCGTCCAAAGTCGTAATAGAGTACTTCACACGTCTGTGGGTTGATCAAACAGATGGCTGCATGACCCACGCGCATGTTCAGGTTTTTGACTAAACCTGCCTTGCGTAAAAAAATCGCCAACCCTTCATCTGCACGCGCGGTGCATTGAGGCCAGGCAATAACTATAGCAGTATCTAAATACGTCATTTCTGTGTCGTGTGGAAAGACAAAAATAGTCAACCTTGAGCTATATTTAACTCCTTCGCAATAAATTCATAACCTCTTGGTAATCAGCGAAAGTATGACTTGCGCCGTTGTTTTTAAGTGCATGGTCGTCCAAACTGCTGCGAATCCCCATCGCAATACCTCCGGCACGCACTGCTGCTTGTATCCCACTTGTGGTGTCCTCGAAAATCCAGACCTCTGTGCTGTTGAGCGCCGTGGGAGCCCCTAGACTCGTGAGGCACTTGGTGAAAATTTCCGGGTCCGGTTTGCCTTTTGAAACGTCCTCCGCGGTATGTACTGTGCTGAGAAATGAGGAGAGCTTAAGGGCTTCGATCACAAAATGTGCATTTGCCCTATTGCCCATCGTTCCTAAGGCGATGTGCACGCCTTGCTCCTGTAAATGGGTCAATACTTCGTGCAAGCCAGCGATGGGTTCGATGTGGGGAGCGTAAATTTCCCGATAGCGCGCTTCTTTTTCGTTGCCAATTTCTTCGCTGCGCTCAAAGCTCATTTCTGGGCCGAAGAATTTTTGGCAGACCTCAAAATTGGTGCCGTGTAAATCGCGAATGATTTCGGTTCGACTGCGCGGTGCTCCATACTTCTCGCAGATCTCGCCCCACGCCTTCAGGTGAAATTCGTAGTTGTCGATCAAGGTGCCGTCCATATCGAACAGCGCATATTTCGGAAGAGCAATAGCCATTTTACGGGAGCACGATAATGGTAAATTCTTGCATGTCTAACTGGTTAGAAGGCAGCTTTGTAAAGGTTCGGAGTGAAAGTGCTCCCAAAGGAACTTCTTGCCCCAAACTCTTCGGGTCCCAGCATTCGGTGGCACCCCCTGTAAAGAGCTCATTGCCCCAGCGGTCGTAGATCGAATAATACGTGCGTTCGGGAAGAGAGCTCACCAAGCAATAGCTGTCGTTGATGCCGTCGTTGTTCGGTGAAAACGCTCGGGGAACATACATCAAAAGATTGTCCAGACAGTCGACTTCTAGAATTCGGTGTATGGTATCCAGATTGCCACAGCTGTCCACGGCAATCAATGTCAATTCATGGGCACCCGCGAAAGGAAATAGCGTATCGAGCACGGGATCCGTATAGACCTGCGTACCGAGCTGCATTTCAATGAATTGCACATAGCCTGTGGCGGTTAACGTGTATTGGGGACAACCGAACCCTTCGTCGATGTAGGGGTCACGGCGTACACGGAACCGAAGTTCATTGGTCGTTTCACAGCCGTTAATATCCGTAGCGATGAACGGGTAGATGGCCGTAGAATCGAGCCAGAGCGAGGTGGAATTGGTATCCAAAGAAGGCCAGTAGACATCCGCTAAGACAGGATCTGACAGATCCAGAAACAACGAGTCGCAGTAGGCGGTATCTAAGGTAGTTGGAGTGAATAAACTCCCTTCAAGCATATAAATGCTGTCGGTAAA
>CATITW010000089.1 GCA_949547975.1 Cryomorphaceae bacterium
AGTGCGCGTGATGCTGGTTTTGCACAGCAAGGATTTTCACTGGACCAAATCATCGGCGACCGTCGCAGTATCATTACCGCTTCGGCCGGCAAGAGCCTGATTTTCGGACTACTCACCGCCGCCGGACTGTGGTTGTGGCACACCAAAAAATTGGGCCTAAACATCGCCATCGCACTGATCGCACTGGTGACCGTCGCCGACCTCTGGAGCTTCAACCGTGACCAATTAGAAACGAGCGACTTCCTCAGCCAGCGCGAATGGGAAGCACAATACGCACCCAATGCTGCGAACAAGGCTATCCTTCAAGACAACGACCCACATTTCCGCGTGTGGAACAGCACCGTACCCTTGGCTTCTGACAGCTATACCAGCTACCACCACAAGAGCGTCGGCGGGTACCACGGCGCCAAGCTGCAACGTTACCAAGACCTGATCGACAACCAGCTCTCGCAGCAAAACATGGCCTGCTTTAACATGCTCAACACGAAATATGTCATCACGCAAAACCAGCAAACGGGCGCCTACCTCGCGCAACGCAACCCTGGCGCATGTGGGAATGCATGGGCGGTGAGCTCGGTGGAATTGGTCAAAGATGCCGATGCAGAAATGGCGGCACTTTCAAATTTCAACCCGAAAAACCAAGCCGTTGTCGACCAGCGTTACCGCGACTACTTCGCCGGAAAAACCAGCTATGCTCCAGCCAAAGTCGCTTTGAGCAGCTACGATCCGAAATACATGGAATACAGCTTTGAAGGTGGGGAAAGCTTCGTGGTCTTCTCTGAAATTTTCTACGAAGGTTCTGGAAACGATTGGCAGGCTTACATCGACGGTACACCAGTCGACCACATCCGCACCAACTACCTGCTTCGAGGGCTAAAAGTACCGGCTGGAAAGCACGACATCGTCTTCGAATTCCACCCGAAATCCTACTACGCCGGAAAACAAATCAACATGGCGGGATCCGCGATCATCCTACTGCTACTGGCTTTCTTTGGGTACACCACCTACAAAGAACGCAACACGAAAGGATGATGGCCTACTTAAATATGGCCTTCAGCACTTGTTGTGCCTGCTCTTGCCGCTCGTATGGTGCGACTTTCTCCGGAGTTAAGCGTGGCGCCTGCTTCTTGTACATGGCTTGTAAAAAGTCGATCATGCCCTGCTGGTCCTCATAGGCAAACACCTTACCAGCTTCCGCATTTTTGATGATCGCAGCGGCATCTCCCGCTACAGGACCCAGTCCTAAAATGGGGTTACCGCCGCCCAAGTAATCGAACAACTTCCCAGGTACATGACCCGTTGCACTCGCAACACCAGGAAGTAGAAACAGCATCAAATGGCTACGTACTAACGAAGCATTCAACTCCTTCTTCGGTACATACGTCACAAATTCTAACGTGACATGCGATCCACATTGCTCCAGATCCGCTTTAGATCGCGCATCCCAAGATCCGATCACGCGCAAGTGCAATGGGAATTCCAGCTTATTAAGTGCCGCGACAAAATGTGCTACCGGATACTGCGCGGCTAGTGTCCCTGCATACGTAATGGTGAATTTCTCAGGACGAGTAGGGTCGAGCTCTGCAAAATCCTCCGCATCGAAGCCGTTCGTAATGGTCGTCACTTTATCCGCGGGCGTTGCCCCTTTCGCCACATACAGTTTGCTCCAAGAAGGACTCACACTGATCAGCGCATCACAACCGCTGAACACAGAACGCTCTAATCTACGCTCGTACCAGCGCGTTAGTGCGGTCGGATAAAATTTTCGGTAGTAGTAAATATCAGTCCACGGATCGCGAAAATCTGCCGTCCAGTGAATGCCAAAAGCTTCTTGAAGGCGCTTACCTACGAGCTGTGTACTGTGCGGCGGCGAAGTTGTGATCCAGTGACGTACGTCGTGGTTTTTGATCAGTGCAGAGGCCGCTTCGAACGCAAAGCGGTTCCACCCTTTTCGAGCATCGGGAACTAAGATGTTTCCACGTACAAAACGCGCAACATGTTCTTTGAGCGTAGGACGTGCGTCCTCCCCTGAAAATCCACTGAAGGGCACACTCTTCTTCCCGGTGGCTTTCTTGTAGGCTCCGAAAAGCTCCGCTGTGGAGGTGCGTACTACGGTAATTCTTGGATCGACATCTTCTAAAAGTCCTTCATCGCGTAATGGATAGGTGGCCTTTTCTGGATCCACGGTGACCACAAAGACCTCAACACCTTGACGAGCGAGGTACTTGCTCAGCTTTAACCAGCGCTGCACTCCAGGCCCTCCTGCCGGTGGCCAATAATACGATATGATGCCCAGCTTTG
>CATITW010000090.1 GCA_949547975.1 Cryomorphaceae bacterium
CACGCTCTTGCTCTAATCCTTCCACGACGTCGATGTGGCTTTCGCTCAAGGAAATCATGGAGTCTAGACGGCTCGTCATCTCTGCTTGCCACGGCTCGGAGCGGTTGCAAGAAAATAGGCCGAGTGCAAGTGCTGCAAAAAGGAGCGGGGTTCTCATGCGCTTATTTTTTTATCCAATCAAAGCCGGTATACGGCACTAATGCTGCGGGAATCTTAATGCCCTCAGCAGTTTGGTGGTTTTCCAACAGTGAGGCCAATACGCGTGGCAATGCCATTGCTGATCCGTTCAGGGTGTGACACAGTTGCGTTTTGCCATCGGCATCGCGGTAACGGAGTTTTAAGCGATTGGCCTGGAACGTTTCAAAATTGGACACAGAACTCACTTCGAGCCAGCGTTCTTGGGCGGCACTGTACACTTCGAAATCGTAGGTTAATGCTGAAGTAAATCCAGCATCGCCTCCACATAATCGGAGAATACGGTACGGCAATTCCAGCTTGTCTAAAAGGCTTGCCACGTGTGCAACCATCTCATCAAGAAGGGCATACGAAGAATCGGCGTCGGTAATATTTACGATCTCAACTTTGTCAAACTGGTGCAATCGGTTCAGTCCACGAACGTCTTTACCATACGAACCTGCTTCACGGCGGAAACACGGCGTGTAACCGGTGCTTTGAATAGGGAAGTCCTTCGCGTTGACGATCTCTCCTCTGAACATGTTGGTTACAGGCACCTCGGCAGTAGGGATGGCGTAGAGTCCATCGATCGGCATTTCGTACATCTGGCCCTCTTTGTCAGGAAGCTGTCCTGTTCCATAACCAGAGTCTGCATTTACAAAGTGAGGTACTTGGTATTCGGTGTATCCGGCAGCGCGGTTTTCATCGAGGAAAAAGTTGATCATGGCGCGTTGTAAGCGCGCTCCTTGGTTGACATACACGGGGAATCCCGCTCCAGTGATTTTCACACCGAGCTCAAAGTTGATCAGATTATACTCATCTGCCAATTCCCAGTGCGGCTTCGCACCATCATGCAAACTTGGGATTTCTCCTTTGCGGTCCACCTCTTCATTGTCCTTCTCGTCCTTTCCAGCTTTGACACTGGCATGAGGAACGTTCGGCAAACTTAATAGCAACTCGTTTTCCTTCTCTTCAAAGGCGCTAACCTGCTCGGCGAGCTCCTTGATTTCCTGTTTTAGAATGCCCGTCTGTTCTTTCAGCGCTTGTGCCTCGGCACCTTTCCCGCTTTTGAATAATTGGCCAATTTCTTTTGCCAACCCATTGCTCTTCGCTTGGCGCTCCTCCATCTCGTGGCGGATTTTTCTACGGTCGGCATCTATAGCGATCAATGCTTGCACTGTTTCAGTAGCATCAATCCCTCTTTTTTTCAAGCCTTCAATGATTTCTTCGGGCGCTGTTCTAATTCGCTGGATTTGCAGCATGGTACGTGTTCTCTTGTGGGTTTAGGCCTTTAAATGGCGATCACGCGCTCGATCTCGGGCGCATATTTTATAACGGTCGTTTCAATACCTCCTTTGAGCGTAAAGTCACTGACCTTACACCCGACACAAGCCCCGTGAAACTTCACCTCTACGGTGGCTCCATCGATACGCTCTAGGCTTACGTCCCCGCCGTCATTAGCGAGAAAAGGACGCACCTCATCGAGTGCTTTTTCTATTCGTTCTTGTAGTGTGCTCACGCGTTATTTCTTTTTAGGCGAACATCCTGCCATCGTTGTGATTCTCACAAATTCGGTAGGAGGGAGGTTCTCGTTGCGATCAGCAACTTCGCTTACAATATTACGAGCGATTTCTTCAAAAGCCAACGGTATTGCTGTTCCATCTTGCAGCGCCGCTGGACGGCCTACATCTCCAGCTTCACGAATGCTTTGTACGAGTGGAAGCTCACCGAGGAACGGCACATCCATGGTCTTGGCCAGCTGACGAGCTCCTTCTTTGCCGAAGAGGTAGTATTTATTCTCAGGCAACTCCGGAGGTGTGAAATAGCTCATGTTCTCCAAAATTCCCAAAACCGGAACGTTGATTTGATCCATCTTGAACATCGCTACTCCCTTACGCGCATCGGCCAAGGCAACCTTTTGTGGTGTACTTACTACCACGGCACCCGTCACGGGCACATTTTGCACCATACTCAGGTGAATGTCACCCGTTCCTGGAGGAAGATCGATCAACAAAAAGTCCAATTCTCCCCAGTGCGTATCGTGAATCATCTGCGTGAGTGCCTTGGTCGCCATCGCTCCTCGCCAAACCACTGCTTGGTCCATATTTGCGAAGAACCCGATCGACATCACTTTCACGCCATATCCTTCCACTGGACCCATCATATTCTTACCGTCCACATGAACAGTGATCGGTTTTGCGTGCTGGATGTCAAACATGATCGGGGCAGACGGTCCATAAATGTCCGCATCGATCAAACCGACCTTGAATCCCATCTTGTGCAAAGTCACTGCGAGGTTAGCCGTTACAGTACTCTTTCCTACACCGCCTTTACCTGAAGCCACAGCGATGATGTTCTGAACGCCAGGAATCGCTGCTCCTTTAATGACATTATCCGCCACCTCTTTCGCCTTCTTTTCGCTGACGGTCACATTCACAGTCACCTTCGCTTTTTCGTGCACTTCATCGTGGATGGCCTTCATGATATCGACCTCCAATTTCTTTTTCGCCTGAAGCGTCGGGCTAATGCTTTCAGCATCCACAATCACTTCATCTCCGAAGATTTGAATGTTCCGAACAAGGCCTGCCGCCACGATGTTCTTCTCAGTACTATTGCCGACGCTTTCGAGTGCGGACTGGATGTCAGATTTTTTCATTTGGAAAGAATTGAATTGCAAAAATAATAACCACTACTTTCACGGAACGTTCAAATGTTATGGATTCTACCACAAGCTTGCTTTTAACAGGGGCCACGGGCCAATTAGGTTCGTTCATCCTCGCAGAATTCCTTGGATATGGTACAAATCCCGCCTTTTCAGGGCCCATATTCTGTTCAAAACGTCCTGAAAGCTCCTTTCGGCAGCTGCACCTCACTTCCGAATTCCTCGGAATAGAAGCTCAGGCCTTAACCGCCCATCCACAGGTGCATTTCCTAGATCTCGACCTCAGCGATGGCATCCACTCTCGCGAAGAACTCCAAGACTATTGCACCGCACATCATCTCCCGCTCCCTAGTACGATCCTCCACGCCGCGGCAAACATTAACATCAGCCCCGCGGCCAGTGGGCCTAGTGTCTCTAATGTAAAACTGGTCAACGAAATGCTGCTTCTTGCGGAGCTGCTCACTGCAGAGCATTTCACCCACATCAGCTCCATCGCGGTGATGGGAGGCGTTGAGCCGCTTGGTGAAGAGGAGACGTTACAACCCGAACACTTTCAGCCGAACCGTTCTACTTCCAGTGTCAGCGCTTATGCGCTCGGCAAGATGGGCAGCGAACTCGCCGTATGGCGTGCAGCTTCGAGCGGTCAAAGCATCAGCATTGTTCGTCCAGGAGTGATCCTAGGTATCGGCGCAAAACAGGCGATTCCTCAAGAGCTTTGGCGCCGTATTCACGACAACAAACTACCGCTCACCACCGACGGAATGACCGGTGTGGTCGATGTGCGTGACGTTGCCGAGATCGCTGTAAAAATGCACCACGAGCGCATCGAAGGTCCTGCGGTAGCTGTAGCTGCTACGGTCACCTTTCAAGAATTGCAGGAAAAAATGGCAGCGGCCATAGGTGTACAGCGCACGTTTAGATTCCTTCCTCGTGATCCTTGGCTCGAACGCATGCGCAGCTTGGGTCTCCTGGCAAAATTCCCGGTCATCGGAAAGTACTTCACACCTCAAATGCGCATCATGCTTTATTCGAGAACCCGCTACGATGGAGCAACAGGAGCACAGCAGCTTGCCTCAGGCTACCGCGATGTGGATTCGACGGTTAATGCTTGCGGAGGATTTCTGCAAAACATCTTTTGAGAGCCGCTTTGTTTCACCAATAGGATAGGGCACACAAAAAACCCGCACCTTAATAAAGATGCGGGTTTCTCAATAGAGTCTAAACAATCTACTTATGCGTTAGGTACAACGCTTACGTAGGACTTGTTGTCTTTTTTCTTGCGGAATTCTACTTTACCGTCTGTAAGAGCGAAGAGTGTGTGGTCTTTACCTACACCTACGTTCTCACCAGCATTGTGTTTTGTACCACGCTGACGTACGATAATGTTTCCTGCGATAGCTTCTTGACCACCAAAAATTTTGATACCCAAGCGCTTACTTTGTGATTCACGTCCGTTTTTCGAACTACCGACACCTTTTTTGTGAGCCATCTTCTATTCGTTTTTATTCGGCAGAGTCTGCTTCAGCTTTTTTAGGCGCTGCCTTCTTAGCTGGTGCTTTCTTACCGGTGATTTTGTTAATAGTAATGGATGTGAAGATTTGACGGTGACCATTCATCTTCTGGTACCCTTTTCTGCGCTTCTTCTTGAAAACAAGAACTTTATCGCTTTTTACTTCACCATTGACAGTAGCTTCTACTTTAGCTCCGTCTATAACTGGGGCGCCAACCTGAACTTTACCGTTGTCGTCGATCAAAAGAACGCGGTCAAACTTAACCTTCTTTCCTTCCTCAACGTTCAAGCGGTTTACGTACAAGCGCTGGTCTTTCTCAACTTTGTATTGAAGCCCTGCTATCTCTACAATTGCGTACATTATACTTGATTTTAATGGGGTGCAAATATAGAACAAGTGTTTTAATAACAAAGCGTTAAAAGACACTAGTTTTCAAAATTGTCTTTAATAGGATGTCCAATTCGCGCCGAAGTCCTTGTATATTTGGCAAGATATCCCAAAAAAACGAAGCATGAAAAAACAGATCATGTTGGGTGCACTGCTGCTCTCCGGAGCTTTGAGCGCTCAAAATCAGATTCAGTTTGAGGAATACGACTTGGACAATGGACTCCATGTCATTCTTCATGAGGACCACAGCACTCCGATCGCGGCAGTCACGGTATTGTACCACGTCGGAAGTAAAAATGAAGACACGAACCGCACAGGTTTCGCTCACTTTTTCGAGCACTTGCTCTTTGAAGGTTCCGAAAACATCGAGCGCGGAGAATTCGATAGCTATGTAACGAATGCAGGAGGTGCGCTCAACGCGAATACTTCTCAGGATCGTACGTTCTACTACGAGCTTTTACCGTCGAACCAGATGGAGCTTGGATTGTGGTTAGAAAGCGAGCGCATGTTGCACGCGAACATCCAGCAGATCGGTGTGGAAACGCAGCGTGAAGTAGTTAAAGAAGAGAAACGCCAGCGTGTGGATAACCAGCCTTACGGGTCGTGGTTAGAGAATATGATGAAACGTCTGTACACCGAGCATCCTTATAATTGGGTCCCGATCGGGTCTATGGAGCATTTGAATGCTGCCCAATTGTCAGAATTCATGGACTTCTACAAAAAATTCTATGTACCGAACAATGCTACCTTGAGCATTGCCGGAGACATCGACGTTGAGGATACGAAGAAATTGATAGAAGCCTACTTCGGTAATGTACCTCGCGGTGCTGATGTTGTTCAGCCTACCGTTAAGGAGCCTGCATTAGGTGCAGAGAAAACAGCGACCATCTACGACAACATCCAGTTGCCGGCTATTATGATGGGGTACCGTATGCCTCCGCAAACTTCAGACGATGCATACGCATTGCAAATGGCCAGCTCTGTATTGAGCGGCGGTCCTTCTTCTAGAATGTATAAGCGTTTAGTAGATCAAGATCAAACGGCCTTGCAGGTATTCTCTTTCCCATTTTCTTTGGAGCAAGGTGGTGCCTTCATCACATTCTCTTTGGCAAACGCAGGGAAGACGATCGACGATATGGTTCCTGCCTTGGAAGAAGAAATCGCTAACCTTCAAAATGAATTGATTTCAGAGCGCGAGTTCCAGAAAATTCAAAACCAGATGGAGAGTAGCTTCATCCAGTCCAATTCTAAGATGGCGGGTATCGCAGAATCCTTAGCCGATTACCACACGTACTACGGCGATGCAAATCTGATCAACACAGAGATCGATCGTTACCGCAAAGTGACGCGTGAAGATATTCAGCGCGTAGCAAAGAAATATTTAGTGAAGGACAACCGCGTGGTATTGCGCTACCTTCCTAAGAGTGAAGAACCAACTGCATCAGCAGAATAAGCAGAGCACATGAAAAAGTATATCTATTCTTTTATCGCCCTGTTCGCAGCCTTCACTATGGCTGCACAAGGCACTATTGATCGTTCTACCGCACCGACTCCTGGTCCGGCTAGAACTCCAGAGATTGCGTCTTATGAAAGCTTCGAACTCAAAAATGGTTTGAAAGTTTTTGTTGTAGAAGACCACAAACTTCCGCGCGTGTCGATGTCACTGATCATTGATCGTGATCCGATCGTAGAAGGTGCAAAGGCAGGTTACGTGAGTATCGCAGGTGATTTGATCGGTGCAGGTACGTCGACTAAAACCAAAGCACAGCTTGATGAAGAAGTGGATTTCATGGGTGCACGTTTTTCGACGTCTGCAAATGGCATCTCTTTGGGAGGTTTGAGCAAATACACGGATGATCTTATCGCGCTCCTTTCAGATGCGGTTTTGAACCCGACTTTCCCTGAGGAAGAGTTTGAGAAATTGAAATCTCAAATGCTTTCTGGCTTGCAAGCAAATGCTGATGATCCAGATGCGATCTCAGGTACGCTTAAAGGATCTGTATTGTACGGTTTAGACCATCCTTATGGCGAGAGCATGACAGAGGCTACTGTGGAAGCAGTAACTCTAGAGGACTGTAAGCAATACTTTGAGACGTACTTCCGTCCAAACGTGGCTTATATGGTAGTGATCGGTGATATCACCGTGAAAGATGCGAAGAAGAAACTCAACAAAGCCTTGAAGAAGTGGGAATCGAAAGAAGTGCCTTCGCACGACTACGAGAAAACTGCACTTCCTGAAAGCTCGCGCATCGTAATGGTGGACAAGCCTTCTGCGGTTCAGTCGGTAGTATGGTTGGGTAACGTCATCGATCTACCGCAAGGACACAAGGATATCGAGGCACTCCGTGTTGCAAATCAGATCCTTGGTGGCGGTATGTCAGGTCGTTTGTTTACAAACCTACGTGAGGACAAGGCCTTTACTTATGGCGCATACTCGAGCTTCGGTGTGGACGAGTTGAACTCGACGTTCGGAGCTTCGGCCAAGGTTCGTAATAATGTAACAGATTCGGCGATCGTTGAATTCATGTACGAACTGAATCGCATGCGCACAGAGGCAGTAACGGAAGAAGATTTGATCGCTGCAAAAGCTAGTTTGAGCGGTTCTTTCGGACGCTCTCTTGAAAGCACTGCAAGTGCAGCAACATTCGCATTGAACATTGCACGCTACGGATTGCCTTCTGACTACTACAACAACTATTTGAGCCGTCTTGAAGCGGTAACGGCAGATGATGTGATGCGTGTTGCAAAAGAGTACATGCGTACTGAAAATGTCACGATCACTGTGGTTGGTAAAGCACAAGATGTAGCAAGCAAGCTAAGCGCGTTTGGTGATGTAGAATATTTCGATAAGGATGGTAATGCGACTGATGCACCGACCTTCTTGTTTACACCAGAAGGTGTGACTCTTGAAAGCGTATTGAACGGATACTTCGAGGCACTAGGTGGTGTTGAGAAGCTCAAGGCGTTGACAGCGATCGATCAGCAAGCGAGTATTGCTATTCCAGGTATGCCGGGTAACTTAAGCATGCGTACGGCAAAAATGACTCCAAATAAGTTCATGATGGAGCAGTCTATGCAAGGAATGACCGTGATGAAAATGGTCTATAAAGACGGCAAAGGCGAGCGCAGTGGTATGCAAGGCGCGGGAGCTGTGGAAGGTGATGAATTGGAAGAGTTGAAAGAGCAAGCGGCATTCGTTGTGGATGAATTGGCTTGGTTAGAAAACTTAGAAGAGTTCACTTTTGACGGTCAAACGTTGATCGACGGTAAGGATGTGTACCAAGTTTCTAAAGAAGACAAAACCTACTACTTTGATGTAGCTACAGGATTGTTCTTTAAGAGCACAGAAACGCAAGAAACACCACAAGGTGAGATGGCAGTAGCTACTACCGTTCGCGAGTGGCAGGAGATTGACGGTGTGAAGTTCCAGAAAGTGGTTGAGCAAAGTGCTGGACCGCAGGCGTTCACAATCACAGTGGAAAGCATCAAACTCAATGACGAAGTAAAAGGATCGGTTTTTAAATAAGCCCGTATCCGAACACTACGGAAATAACAAATCCCCACTGCTTTAGAGCGGTGGGGATTTTTTTATGCCTATTTGCGCTTATTTACAAGGTAAATCCCTGTGACGATGATCCCAAGTCCGAGCAGGTGGTTCCATAGAATCTGCTCCCCATCCCAGATGCCCCAGAGAATGGCGACTACGGGAATAGCGTAGGTGACGGATGAGGAAAATAAGGCAGTGGTCATTTGAATCAATCGGTTGAATAAAATCACGGCAACTCCGCTTCCTACTACACCTAAGACGGCTACGTAGCCTAGATTCGTCCATGCGTCCGGATCTTGAGCGAGCACATCAGTAACTCCACTAGCCAAACTCACCCCTATAGTAAAGGGAGCAGCGGTTGCAAGGGACAATGTAGTGACCGTGACTGCTTTCAGATGCGGTAGTTTCATTTTCAGGGTGTTTACCGAGGTACCATACATCAGTGTGGCAAGTACTCCGAAGAGTCCATAGCCCAGCTCACCCTCGATCTGGAATGCACCATTAAGCATGCTTTTGACCGGAAGGATCAGCACGGCAGCTCCGATGAGTCCGACGGCAACCCCCTGCCATTGTGTACCCGTTGCTTTTTGTCCGAAAAACCAGCCACCGATCAGCACTGTGAAAAGAGGGACAAGCGAGTTGATGATGCCAACGACTCCACTGTCGAGATGGTTCACAGCGAGTGGAAAGAGTACGTAAGGAATCGCGTTGCCTAAGAATCCTACGATGGCCAGAGCCACGAGGTCTTTTTTTCGAAAGTGTTTGAAGTGGCGAAAGCCGACTACCGTCATGAATAGCGCTGCGATACTTACGCGCATAGTGCCCACTTGAGTATAGGTGAAACTTTGCAATCCGCGTTTCATCAGAATGAAGGAAGAGCCCCAAATCATGGCGAGTGCGATAAACATGATCCAAGGAAGTGCGGGGTGGTGGGATGTGCTTTTGTTCATCCGGCAAAATTCTGACAATAAGACGAATGAATCTCGGGTTAGTATGTAATTTTGTAGAAAATCTTATCTAGTATGAAACAGTTCGTAGTATTTGCCGCACTTGTAGCTTTGGTTTCTTGTACAAATCAAGAGCCGGAAGTGATTGAAATCCCAACCGCGAAAGAAGTTGTTGCGCCTGTAGTTGCAAATGCAAGCTCGAAAATGTTCGTTTCTGGAATGACCTGCGTGATGGGCTGTAAAGGTGCCATTGAAAAGAAATTGAACGCGACACAAGGTGTTGCCTCGTTTGCTATTACGTTTGAAGACAGCACGGCCGTTGTATCTTTTGATTCTACGATGATTTCTCAAGAAGAAATCTTGGCAACGGTAGATGGCGTTGCTGGTGGCGGTTTGTATCAGGCTACTTTGCTCGCTGAATAATGCGTAGTGCGCTCGTAAGAAAGCTCGCGACAGTTTCACTGGTCTGTATTTTTCTAGTGATTCTTGCCGGTTCTGTGGTTCGTGCCACGGGCTCCGGGATGGGCTGTCCGGACTGGCCGCAGTGTTTTGGATATAACATCCCACCGACAGATGTGGAGACCTTGACCTGGCGTGCCGGTAAAGTTTTTGAAAAGGGTCAGATGATCTTGCTCGATGACCAATTCTGGGTTGCGCAAGCTGACCTCACCACGGGTACGGCATTTGACGCTTCGAAATGGACGGTGTTTGATCGTCACGACTACAACATATTTAACCCAGTACATACTTGGATCGAATTCATCAACCGTTTGATAGGCGCCTTAAGTGGTCTGCCGATCCTCATCTTAATGGTCGTTGCCGTGTCTAAGCTTCGCAGTAACCCGTGGAATGCGGTACTTTCCGTACTTGTGTTGTTCCTTCTAGGTTTTGAAGCATGGCTCGGTAAATTGGTCGTGGATGGCAATCTTGTACCGAACTCTATCACCATTCATATGATGGGTTCCGTGGCGATTGTGCTGTTGCTTTTGGCCTTGCGTGCACGAAATACAGAAGAATCGCCAGAGCTGCCTCGACCTGTTTTAGGTGCATTGCTGGCGCTTTTGCTGGTGATGGTCGTGCAAATTTTCTTGGGAACGCAGACCAGAGAGTTGGTCGATGCGTATAGTCATCATGGAACATTGGAAGATCGCATGTCCATCATCCCTGGGATTCAGTCGGCGATGCCTGAGATTCACCGGTCCTTTGCTTGGTTGGTGTTGATCTTGACGAGTGTGCTGTGGTACTTGCGCCGTGCAAAGAAGGTCGAAATTCCAGGATTCTCAGCGCTGATGTTTGGCGTTGCCCTAGAATGGATGGTGGGTTTTGTCCTTTACTTTTTGGGCTTGCCTAAAGCGATGCAACCGGTGCATTTGGTGCTAGCCATCGCGATTTTGACTTCGGTTAGCTATCCTCTCTTTCTCGCGATGCGTAAGCGGTAAGCTCCTCGACTGCTCGTTCCCATTGGGCAGTGAACACATAGATTTTCACGGATAAATTTCCGCCTACGGGAAGTACGGAGGCCATCGTGAGATGTTCTAATTCCACACGAATGCTCTGCCCCTCTAGATAGGCTGCGATGAGGCTCGCTTCAGTGGGCGTGGAGGCGACGTATAGTAATTTCCTAGTGCTGCTCATTCCAATGGACTGTACTGATGAGTGTTTGAATTTCCTCGCGCATGAAATTGGTCACGGGAGCTAGGCTGTCAGGATTTGGAGCGCTGTAATGGTAGAGCACACCGCGCAAAAAATGATGAGCGCTGTCGGTGGCATAGAATTGGGTCGTGGTGGCAGAGGCGCCCGACATTTCATAATACATGCCATAGACCTTTTTCTCGGGGTAGCTAAAGAAGCGTTCACGCATTCCAGAAGCCTTTACCGTATGCTTATACGCCAATTTTTGGGCATCAATCACCAACGCCTCCAGGTTGTCCTCGACAGGCTTATAGGTCAATTGTACGGTGCTCATAATGCTCGGATACAACAGGTCGATGAAACAGTTTGTGGTGTCTTTATAGCGCCAAACGGCCTTAGAATTGTAATCTGCGTTAAAACCACAATGCTTCGGTGCTAAACTTATCGCGCTGTCGCTCACTGGAAGCTCAATCCTCATGTAGCCTACCGGTCGTGCAGTTGGGTTGTCACCACAAGAAACTAGGGCGAAAAGGGTGAGCGTTAGGACAAGAAGTCTCATAATTTGCTAGGGTCTATCGTTACTTTGATTCGGATCAGTTTGCGCTGGTCCACACTCTCCACGGTAAAAGTAAATTCTTCGTGGTCCACCGTTTCGTGTTTGCTGAGGAATTTCCCCGCAAGTTCTAACACCAAACCGGCCAAGGTGTCGCTTTCGCCATCGACCGCGTCGAAGCGATCTTTTGGCTGGTTGATCACACGGCAAAAATCGATCAGTGGGGTCTGCGCCTCAAAGACGAAGTTGTATTCATCGAGCTTGCTGTAGACCAAATCATCGTCATCAAACTCATCTGAAATTTCTCCGACGATCTCTTCAATCACATCTTCTAAAGAAATCACCCCAGAGGTTCCTCCAAATTCATCCACGACTATCGCCAAATGAATCCTGCGCTGCTGAAACTCTTTCAGTAGATCGTCAATCTTCTTGCTTTCAGGAACAAAAAACGGCGTCCGCACCAAGTCTTGCCAACCGAAGTTTTCGCTGGCATCCATATAAGGTAGAAGATCTTTTACATAGAGTAGACCTTTGATTTGATCCAAACTTTCTTCGTAGACTGGGATTCGGGAGTACCCACTTTCGGTGATGTGTTCCAAGGTTTCTAGGTACTTCGCTTTGATGTCCATCGCGACGACAGAAGTTCTCGGAGTCATCACCTCTTTAACAGCAGTTGAGCCGAAGCGAACGATCCCTTGTAAGATGCGCTGCTCGTCTTCAGTGGTACTTTCATCGGAGGTCAATTCCAAGGCTTGCTCTAAATCATCCACACTTAAACTGGGTCCTCGACCTTCGATGTTTAATCGGTTTACGGCCTTACTCATTCTTCGAGACAAAGGCTTGAGCATTTTGTGAATTCCAGCCAGTAAGGGGCTCGTTTTACGCGCGAAATCTAGGCGAGCAGCATTTGCATACACCTTTGGCAAGATTTCCCCGAAGATGAGCAACATCCCTGTGATGGCTAGAATCTCAACGGCAAATTTTACCAGCGGGCTCCAACTTTCAGGGGTGAATACAGCATTCAGTAAGAAGGTGGATAGAATGACGATTCCTACGTTTACAAAGTTGTTCGCAATGAGAATGGTGCCCAAAAGTTCCTCTGGATTAGAACGCAGCGTGTTGATGGTATCATGGTTATGTCCTTCCTCCTCAAGTGCTTCAAGATCCGCTGCTGAAAATGAGAAAAAGGCCACCTCGGATCCAGAGATCAGCGCGGAAAGTAGCAATAAGACCCCGAGGACGATCAAAGAAATGATGGCACCTACAGGAACTGCGGAAAGGTCCAGAAAATGAAAAATGGCGACTGGGTCGGGCTCTGTTTCCAAATCTTAGTTGTTAGTGAAACTTAGAAGGGCAGATCGTCTTCTTCCTGGCTCGCATTGTTCATGGGAGCAGCAGGTGCAGGCGTCGGCGCTGGAGCTGGTGCAGCAGCTGGTGAACTGTACTGCGGATTGCCATAGTTCGAGGCACCTTCGTTTGCAGCGCCTTCACCTTCTGCGCGAGAAGTCAGCATGGTCATCTGGTTGGCTTGAATCTCTGTGGTGTAGCGATCGGCACCGGCTTGATCCTGCCATTTGCGCGTTTTGATGCGCCCTTCGAGATAGACTTTATGTCCCTTTTTGAGGTATTTGTGTGCAACGTCTACCAAGCCTTTGGCGTTGATAACCACGTTGTGCCATTCCGTATTTGTGATGCGTTGACCTTCTCTGTTCGTGTAGGTTTCAGAGGTGGCGATCGGAAACTTAACGAGCGAACCTCCGTTGTCGAAGTGCATGATCTCAGGGTCTTTTCCGAGGTTTCCGATGAGCATTACTTTATTGAGTGTTCCGGCCATGGCGATGTACTATTGAGTTAAATGTATCTATCAAAGTTAGGGATTTTAAGAACCGATTTTAAAGCTTGCTCGTAACAAAATTTGCGATCACGATAGGCAAGCCTAAATCCTTCATCTCCTCTTTAGTGTAAAATGCACCGGGCTCCGAAACTGCCTCAGCTTCAGCCCGCCAAAAGTGACAAGTAAGATCTTTGTGCGAGAGTTTGTGCAGCAGTGGATCCGCCAAAAGCTGACCGTTTTCGGGAGCTTTCTCAAGCTGTGGGAATTCATATAAACCCGCCCAAATGCCTGCGGTGTCTCTCTTTTTTAACATCCACCCACTGGCCGATTCCACCACAGCAAAATGCAATTCCTCCGCAGTGCGTTTGCCTTTTTTGATTTTTACCGGCAGCACATTCACTCGACCGCTCTGAAAAGCCTCGCAACTTGTTTGAAGGTCGCAAAGCATGCACGCAGGTATTTTGGGTGTACAATGCAACGCGCCAAACTCCATAATGCCCTGATTGTAGCTTTTTGGGTCCGAAGTCCCCTCAATACAAGCATTGGCCAATTCTTGAAACGCCTTTATCCCCGCCGTAGAATTGGTGGGGGTATCTACACCAAAATATCGAGCAAGCACGCGGTACACATTGCCGTCCACCACGCCTATTTTTTCACCGTAACAGATGCTCGCAATCGCCGCAGCTGTATAGGGTCCGATCCCGCGAATCTTCAATAATTCCGCCGCAGTAGTCGGTAATTCGCCTCCATATTCCTCAACGACTTGCCGCGCGCCGCGTTGTAAATTACGCGCCCTATTGTAGTAGCCAAGCCCCGTCCAAAGCGAGAGTAACTGGTCTTCAGGTGCCGCAGCCAGGGCATTTACGGTCGGGAATGCTGCCAAAATCTTCTCAAAGTAAGGCGTCCCTTGTGCTACTCTGGTCTGTTGCAAAATGATTTCAGAGAGCCATACTTCATAAGGGACGGGCTTTTCCTTACGCCACGGCAGAACGCGCTTGTGGGTTGCGTAGTACTCTTCTATGCTGATTCTAAAGCGGTTAAATCTGTCCAAGTGGGTTGTTCTGTTTTGCGATAAAAATATTCATTAGGTACTCAGAATAAGGATTCTACACGTATATTTGCGCCCCTCAATAACTAAGTCCTCCGGGACCACAAAATAAAGAGCAAATGACTAAAGCAGATATCGTTACAAAGATTTCTGATAAAACAGGAATGGAAAGAGGAGATGTGCAAGCTGTTGTAGAGAGCTTCATGAAGGAAATCAAGCACAGCCTCGAGGACGGTAACAATGTATACCTACGCGGGTTCGGTTCGTTCATCGTGAAGAAACGTGCACAGAAAACTGGTCGTAACATCTCGAAGAACACGACGATCGTCATTCCAGCACACTATATTCCTGCTTTCAAGCCAGCGAAAGTATTCGTTGATGGCGTAAAAGAAAACGTAGAAGTAGTCGACTAGTTTGAAGCGTAATCAACTCATAGCGTTAGTTGTAGCAGTAGTTGCTGCGGTACTCATCATCTCGTTGCCAAGAACCCCTTACGAGGTGGAGGTGATCGAAGAAGTGGAAGGTACCTCAGTACTAGATGCCAAAGTCGATGAAGCAGTAGCCATCATTCAAAATGGTGAAGGAGCTCCCATGCAGGCGATCGGTATGTTGTTGGACGTTTTAAAAGAAGATCCGAATCATGAGAAAGCCTTACTTTGGTTGGGTAATTTTTCTATGATGAGTGGACAGTGGGAGAAGGCAGTAGATCGTTTTCACCAGTTGAGTCAGCTTCGTCCGGAAGTAGAGATTTACACACTGAACAAGGTTCAAGCGCTCATGCAAACCGGGGACACTACCCGTGCGCTCAGCACAGCAAATGAGTACATAAATAACTACCCTGAAGCGGAGAGAGTCAAAGACTTCGCAGAAGGTTTATAACATTAATAACACTAAAAACTTAGCATTATGCCAAGCGGAAAAAAACGTAAAAGACATAAGATTGCTACGCACAAGCGTAAGAAGCGTCTAAGAAAGAATCGTCACAAGAAGAAGTAATCTTCTAGTGTATGCGAACAGAATTAGTCATTAGTGCTGATTCTGACCGAGCAGACATTGCACTACTTGAGGACGGGCGATTACAAGAACTTATAAAGGAAAAGGGAGACGATAGTTTCTCTGTTGGCGATGTCTATTTAGGGACCGTCAAAAAATTGGCCACAGGCCTAAACGCTGCCTTCGTAAATGTGGGTTATGAGAAGGATGCCTTCTTACACTACCACGATCTCGGGCCGCAGATAAATTCCTGGCAAACGTTCTTGCGCCGCACTTTAAAGGGCAAACAGCAAGCGAATATTACCAATTTTGAAACTTCCTCGAACATCGAGAAAGAAGGCAATATTGGTGATGTGCTTAAGCAAGGTGATCAAATCTTGGTTCAGATAACCAAGGAGCCTATTTCTACGAAAGGGCCGAGAATCACAGCTGAGCTAAGCATTGCTGGGCGCTTTGTAGTGCTTGTGCCTTTCTCTAATCGCGTAAGCGTGAGTCAGAAGATTCGCGAACGTGAGGAGAAAGACAGGCTGAAAAAATTGGTCAGAAGCATCAAGCCCAAGGGCTTTGGTGTCATCATACGTACTGTCGCTAAAGGACAGAGCGCAGAAGAGCTACAGGCAGATTTAGATAATTTGATGCGCAAGTGGAAACAAGTCCACAAGGGGATCAAAAGAGAAAACAAGCCGTATAGAATCTTCCGCGAAATGAATCGTGCGAGCGCATTTTTGCGTGACGTATTTAACGAAAGTTTCGCTTCCATCACGATAGACAACCAGGAGTTGTTTGATGAAGTGAAAGATTATCTCGAAGGGTTCCAACCGGGTTCTTCAAAAATGGTGAAATACTACAACGGTCAGATGCCGTTGTTCCAGTTTGCCAACGTCGATCGACAAATCAAAGGCGCTTTTGGAACAAGTGTCAGCATGCCGAAGGGTGCTTATCTTATCATTGAGCACACCGAAGCGTTGCATGTTGTAGATGTGAATTCAGGAAACAGAACAAATACCGCAGAAAACCAAGAGGCCAATGCCTTACAGGTGAATCTACTTGCTGCAGAAGAGGTTGCTCGTCAGCTTCGTCTTCGTGACATGGGAGGTATTGTTGTGATTGACTTCATCGATATGAACAGTGCGGAGAATCGCCGTGCCGTTTATGAGAAAATGAGGGATGAAATGCAGCGCGATCGTGCACGCCATAAAATCTTGCCTATTTCTAGGTTTGGTTTGATGGAGCTCACTCGCCAGCGCGTTCGTCCTGAAACTAATATTGTTACCCGTGAGGAGAACCCTGACAATCTTGTTGAGGCTCCGATCCAGGTGATTGATACGATCGAGAGTAAGGTTTCGGCGGTCAAAGAGCGCGAGGTGTTCATTCATGTGCATCCGTTCATTGAGGCGTACCTGACGAAAGGTCTTTTTAACAGTGTCAAGAAAACTTGGCAGAAACGCTTTAAGAAGAAGATCGTAGTTGTTCCTAGAGATGCCTACACCATGTTAGAGTGGGCGGTGATGGATAAGGACAACAAGTCCCTTTAAACGAGGAATACAGGATTAAAGAATAACCCGAGGCCATCAGTAGGATAGCTTCGGGTTTTTTTGTTATTTGATGGCATGACAACTTCGGAAGCATTACAAAAACTACAGCGTTATTGCGCGTATCAGGAGCGAAGCCCGTTCGAGGTGGAGCGAAAGTTACAGCAGTTGGGCTTGCCTCGTGATCGACACGAGGAGGTAGTCGCTCAGCTTATGGCAGATAATTTTTTAGACGAGTATCGCTTCGCGGAGGCGTTTACTAGGGGAAAATTGAACCAAAAGCACTGGGCTCCGATGCGCATACGAATGGGACTTCAGGAGCATAGAATTCCTAGAGTGACGATCGATCGAATTTTAGGACAAGTCGATCCGGGCGTGGTTGAAGCAAACGCATTGTACCTCACAGAACGCTGGTATGCATCTAAAACCAAGGCGCAACTTACCTCCGCTTTACAGCGCCGTGGGTATGACTACGAAATGATCAGTTCGACTTATGAAAAGGTCGGCCGGGAGCAGAGTTAAGCCCGATGCTTTAACCCTTCCAAGTACCGCCGTAGCGATAACTGGCATTGCCCGGTTTCACTTCTAGGACGCATGCTTCGCAGAGGAAATACCACGTCTTATCCGGTTTGTACTGTACGCGGAACATCACGCTATGTTCCTTCTTGCAGTTCGGGCAGAGTTTTGCTTTTCCCATGAGTAGTGATTAGAGGGACTTTAAAACGGACTTTACGGTAGCTATGTGTTCCGCAGTTACGTCGAGGTGGAACACCATTCTACATTTTCCAGGTCCCATCTGACTGATGCCAATTCCTTTTGCTGCTAACCCTGCGATGAAATCATCCTGACTCATTTCTTCATGAAGCCCGAATATCAGCACATTGGTTTCAGGTGCGATGACTGTATCTATATAAGGCAACGTTTCTAGGAATTCTGCCATATCTCGAGCTGCTGCGTGATCCTCTGCCAAACGTTCGACGTTGTGCTCCATGGCATAGAGTGCAGCGCCCGCTAAGAAGCCGGCCTGTCTCCATCCACCTCCGATACGTTTGCGAATGCGTTTTGCATGTGCAATAAAGGCGTCATTCCCTAAAAGAATCGAGCCGACAGGTGCGCCTAGACCCTTGGATAAACAGATGGATATGGAGTCAAAGGCAGCTCCGTAGTCGCTTTCGCTGTGTCCCTTAGCAACGAGTGCGTTGTAGAGTCGGGCGCCATCGAGGTGGAAGAGCAGTCCATGTTTGCTGGCAACCGCACGCAATGCCTCGATCTCTTCCCATTCGTAGCAGGTTCCGCCGCCTTTGTTGGAGGTGTTTTCTACCGCAAGAACTCGAGTGCGCGGGAAGTGAATGTCGTCTGCTTTGATGCAGGAAAGAACGCCTTGTGGGTGCATAATGCCGCGATCGTCACCCGTGAAAGCCACTGAAGCATGTGCGTTAGCTGCGATACCGCCGCCTTCGTAGTTGTAGATGTGGGCGTAGGGGTGGCAAATGACTTGGTCACCGGGACTCAAATGCGACATGAGTGCGATCTGGTTGGCTTGTGTTCCAGAGACGCAGAAGAGTGCTCCGTCCATGCCGAAGCGCTCGGCCATCATGGATTCAAGTCGTTGCACAGTAGGGTCGTCGCCTAGGACATCATCACCTACGGGACTCTCTATCATGGCTTTTTTCATGGCGTCGCTAGGACGGGTAACAGTGTCGCTGCGGAGGTCAACGGTAAACATAAATGCATTCTTTAGATCGTTCGTGAAGATAAGAAGGGATGCTTAACTTTGTAGCTTATGGTTACAGCAGAACAGATCAAAGCCTTGGGAGAGCGTTTGGAGCGCTTACAGAGTTATCTCAACCTCGAGCAAAAGAGAATTCACATTATAAATGAGGAGGAGAAGACCGCTTCTCCAGAGTTTTGGGACGATCCGAAAAAAGCGGAAGTGACCTTAAAGGCATTGCGCGGCGTGAAGTTTTGGGTAGAGGGCTACGAAAAGGCAGAGAACATGTTCGGTGAGGCGGAGCTGAGTTTGGAGTTTTTCAAAGAAGGCGAGCTCGAAGAAGATGACGTTCAAAAAGCGTATCAGGCTTGCGAGGATTGGATCGAAGAATTGGAGTTCAAGAACATGCTCAGCGGCGAAGAAGATAAGCTAAGTGCGGTGTTGCAGATTACCGCTGGAGCAGGCGGAACTGAGAGTTGTGATTGGGCGAGTATGCTGATGCGCATGTATCTGATGTATGCGGAAAAGCAAGGGTTCAAGACGAAGGAATTGGTGCTTCAAGAAGGTGATGTTGCGGGGATTAAAACCGTGACGATCGAGGTTGAAGGTGATTTTGCATTTGGCTTTTTGAAAGGCGAAAATGGCGTGCATCGACTCGTGCGTATTTCACCGTTTGATTCGAACGCCAAGCGTCATACCAGTTTCGTTTCGGTGTATGTATTCCCATTAGTGGACGACACGATCGATATTAAGATCAACATGAGTGACATTACTTGGGATACGTTCCGTTCTTCTGGAGCAGGTGGTCAGAATGTGAATAAAGTGGAGACCGGTGTCCGATTACGACATAAACCGACAGGCATTATCATTGAGAATACAGAAACGCGCTCGCAGTTAGGGAATAAGGAGAAGGCCATACAGCTTTTGAAATCTCAGCTGTACGAGATGGAGATCGAAGCGCGCAATGCGAAACGTGCTGAGATTGAGGCGGGTAAAAAGAAGATCGAGTGGGGGTCGCAGATCCGTAACTACGTGATGCACCCGTATAAATTGGTCAAAGATGTGCGTACGGCAGAAGAGACCTCGGATGTCGATGGCGTGATGAATGGAAATATCGAGCGATTCCTTAAAGCCTTCTTGATGAAACAGGGTGAGAGTGCGAATGCGGACGAGTATTAATGAGTAAACGGGCGCATTTCGTGCACAAAATGCAGTGAAGGTGGTTAAAATAGAAGCTATCTTGCTGTTATGCGAAAACTGCTCGTTGCCATTTTTACCTTGTCTTTCTGCGGCTTGTTCGCTCAGCAAGGCTTTGTGCAAAACGATGGGCAGTGGGATGACCCATCAAATTTCGTCTACCGCTTTGGGGCCAATTCTATATTCTTCACCCCAGATTCTATAGTATTTTCTATCCTCCAAGAGGACAGCCATGGCGCGGAACACTCCGGCCATCCACATTTCTACGGTTCCGAAATTACATTCGAGAGCTTCGCCCTGCAGACCACCACCAACCAAACGTTTCGATGGGAGGGCGTTGAAAAAATCAGCGATCAGCAGCATTATTTTGTCGGACCGCGCGATCGGTGGAGAACTGAGGTGTCCAGCTATGGAGCCCTAGTTGCTATGAATGTGTATCCCAACATCGACCTCCGCGTGTACCCTTTACAAGATGGATTGAAATACGACTGGATAGTGCGTCCGGGTGGTGATGCAGATCAGATCGAAGTACGTTATTCTGGGGTCGAAAAGCTGCGTGTGGGCAGAAAGAAATTGGTTCTGCAAACCACTTGTAGCACCTTTAAAGAGGAGCTCCCTCGTGCCTATCAAGGCGATACAGATGTCCAAGCAGATTATAAGCAAACGGGCGATTTTACGGCGAAAATCAGCGTGGAGTCCTACGATACTACGCAAATGCTCGTGATAGATCCAGTGTATGTTTTTAGCACCTACAGCGGTTCTACTGCGGACAATTTTGGGTATACCTCCACCTTCGATGATCAAGGCAATGCCTTCGGCGGGGGGATTGTTTTCGGCGCTGGGTATCCAATGACTTTGGGAGCTGTGGACACCAGCTTTGCAGGAGGTATTTTCGACGTGGCGATCAGTAAATTTTCTTCAGACGGTTCACAGCTGCTTTGGTCCACATACTTGGGCGGAAGCGATCTGGATCAGCCGCACAGCTTGGAATGTGATGAGAACGGCAATCTGTATGTGTTTGGCGTTACAGGAAGTTCAGACTTTGGGGTAACTCCAGATGCGTACGATACCAGTTTTGGTGGAGGAACCGCCCAGCTGTTAGACTTTTTGAGCTTTTCGAACGGTACGGATATTTTCGTTGCGGCGATCACGGCAGCAGGCGACTCGTTGGTAGGGTCTACCTACCTCGGCGGGAGCGCTAATGATGGATGTAACGAAGAATTGGCATTTAACTATGGCGATAGTTTCCGAGGAGAGATAGAGGTGCAACGCGGTGGAGGACCGCTGTATCTAGTCTCCTCGTCGTCTGGCCCAGGATATCCCGTCACTGCTGACGGACAAGGGTATCTCGGCGGACAAGACGGTGTACTTTCAGTCCTCTCTCGATCATTAGACTCTGTGTATTCGAGCTCCTATGTAGGTACCAAAGGCGATGACGCGCTTTACAGTATAGGCATTGCCGAAAAGCAGGGGAATGCAGATGCTTCAAGCCGCATCTTCATCGCCGGTGGCGTACTTACAGATTCTAGTTTCGTTTTTCTCGGAGAAGATTCCATACAGATTAATGTCATCGGTGGTCACAGCGGTTTACTCTTGGCGGCAGCCTACGACTCCGGACTTCAGCTTCTCGCTGCAGATGCGACCTTTGATGCCGGGTACGACCAGCATTATTTTGTAGAAGTGAATCACCCCAGCGATACGGCCAGTTTAGTTACAGTCATGGGGCAAAGCAAAGGCGGTCTTTTGGCTAGCGATACTTTGTTGTGGGGGCAGTCGGGAAGTGCGCAATACTTCAGCCAGTACAAATACAATCCGTTCACTTTGGGTTTTGACCGTGTACGAACTGCCGTTTGGGGAAGTGGTCAGACTAATGAAATAGACGTGAGTCCCACGGCGTTGCTGGTGGATTATTGCGGCAATCTTTACTTCAGCGGATGGGGCGGATCGCCAAACTATGAGGGGAGTACTCAGGATTTATGGACGAGCCCAGATGCACCTCAAACCACGACGGACGGTCAAGATTTTTACTTTATCGTGCTGCGAAAGGACTGGAAAGCGGCAGAAATAGCCACCTTCTGGGGCGGCTCCGGTAGAGAACACGTCGACGGCGGAACCTCGCGCTTTGATTCACGCGGTCGAATCTTTCAAGCAGTATGTGCCGGTTGTGGTGGAACTTCGAGCTACCCGGCCTTTCCAAGCACTGCGTATAGTACCACGAACAATAGTGTGAATTGTAATCTGGCTGTAACCGTGATCGATCTTGATGTACAGCAAGCCTCGACCTCGGTTAGTGCACCTTTAGAGTTCTGTCTTCCGAATGGCCTAGCGTTGACCGATTCCTCTGAGAATGTCGATGTCTGGGATGTGTTTTGGGGCGATGGCCAGTTCAGCCTAAATGATACCG
>CATITW010000091.1 GCA_949547975.1 Cryomorphaceae bacterium
CCGAGCTGACCGTCAGCAAGAGGAATATCGGGGGAGCCGGTATACGGAGCGGTCGGCGTACTGGTCATGCAACTGTGGGTCAACAAGCCTTCATGCAAGGCATATTCGTACGCCAATTCAGGCCCTAAACTCCGCCCATCTCTCGCAGGCTGCACCGTTAACCTGGACACGCCACGATCGATCAGAAGTACGTCCTGCCTCTGAGATTGACCGTTTAGTTTTACGTTGAGCTCGAGTTTGGGTAACCTCGGGAGCACGGCCACCTCGAGCTTGAATTCACTGCTATTCGACCGATTCTTTGCGTTCACCTCTACGGGAACCTGCTCCAAATCGTAGGAGTACCCCAGGGTATCTAGCAACGGATAATGTTCCTGCAAGCGCGCGCTAAAGTTCGCATAATCACGCTCTTTGGGATACGACCACAAGACCTCCGCCATGGCGATACCACGCGGAAGGAATCGGCGATCGAGGGTCTGAATATCAGGAATACGCTCGGACCACAGATTGCACTCACCCCCTAAAATATATCGATGTAACGCTGTGTCCAAATCCTGTGGAACCGGATCAAAACTGTAGACCTTCGGCACATCTATGCTGCTGGTCGGGTAGTCGAAATACGCATGGGAGGTTGGGCTCATGATCGCATCGTGTCCCTGCGCTGCCGCTGCGATTCCACCCTCAAACCCGCGCCAACTTTGCACCGTAGCATTCGGGCTTAATCCGCCTTCAAGAATCTCGTCCCATCCGATGATCTGTTTGCCCTTTGTGGCCAAGTACGCTTCGATCCTCGTATTGAACCACCCCTGCAACACTTCCTCATTTGCCAAACCTTCAGAACGCATCCGTTGCTGGCATTTCTCGCAGTGCTCCCACCGGTATTTCGGAGCTTCGTCGCCTCCGATGTGAATGTATTTCGAAGGAAAAACGGAACAGACATAGTCCAGCACATCTTCCAAAAAGTCAAAAGTCTGCTCGTTGCCGGCGCAGTAGATTTCTTTGAAAACACCCCACTCCGTAGCGACTTCTACCGATCCTCCAGTGCAGCCCAGCTCTGGGTAGGCCGCGATCACTGCTTGGCTGTGCCCGGGCAGTTCAATCTCAGGAATCACTTCGATACCCAAACCACCTGCGTAGGCCACGACCTCTTCCAAATCTTCACGGCTGTACGAACCGCCGTAAACGCTATCGCCAAAAGAGCGGTAGGCCGCCACTTCTGCAAGTTTCGGGTACGCATCCATCGCAATGCGCCACCCCTGATCTTCGGTGAGGTGCCAGTGCAAGACGTTAAATTTATACAGCGCCATGATATCGAGCTGGCGTTTGACCTCAGCCACGGTGAAAAAGTGACGGCAGACGTCGAGCAGTACCCCGCGGTGGGCAAAGGCAGGCGCATCCTGAATCTCTCCCCATGGCAAGACGGCTTGGTTGCCCAGCATGTGGAGCTGATTTAAGGTGCTTTGCGCGCGGTGATTCCCCTGTTCACCGTGAAAGACGGTAATGCCATTTTCATCAGAAACGATGCGATAGGCTTCGGAAGGGAGGGCAGAATCGGGCACAAAGGTGACCTCATCTAAGGTGTTCCATTCCAAACTGTCCTCGGGCAAAAAAGTCACCTGGGGAATGACTAGATCTACGGCGGCCCATTCTCGGCAGACTTCTCGATCGTCAAAATCGGACATGCTTCTAGTGGACAGGACCACAATTACGGCTAAGGCGACGGCTACAATCCCGGTGAATCGACGACGCTTTTGTGTGTTGACTACTCCCATGTTCTTAGGTA
>CATITW010000092.1 GCA_949547975.1 Cryomorphaceae bacterium
ACGGCTCATCATCTAAACACGTGCATCATGCGTAAACTCTTCTATATTCTCGGCGCGATCATTCTTCTGAGTTTCTTGCTGTTTCAAGGCTGCCGCGGTCTCGTGAAGACTATTTACGCGTCCATGGACTGTGACCAATTCAACATTGACCACATCGAACTCCGAACGGGTATCGACATACCAAAAATCACCAGATTGCATTGCGAGATTGCCGACGATACCCGCACAGTCGCTTTTCAAATCCACAAAACGGGCGAAGCACAAACCCAATACGCGGAAAAATACTTCAGCTGGGACGGCAAGATGTACTCCGCAACAGGAAGCAATACTTTTACCCTTTGGTCAGCTACCTATGATACCGTCAGTAACGTATTAAACATCGAACTTCAATACCTCGACGATGAGTGATCTAGAACAACACTATACCAACCGATCGAACTGGATCCGTGCTGCCGTCTTAGGAGCAAACGATGGCATTCTAAGCGTCAGTAGTATCGCCGTCGGAGTCGCTTCAGCCACATCTGCAGTAGAGCCCATCGCCATCGCCTCCTTGGCAGGTCTTGTTGCAGGTGCACTCAGTATGGCTGCGGGAGAGTACGTGAGCGTAAGTTCGCAGGCCGATATCGAAGCCGCAGATCTCGCACGGGAAGCGAAAGAACTCGAGGAGATGCCTGAGGTTGAGGAGCGAGAATTGGCCAAAATTTATATGGGTAGAGGTCTGGATGAACCTACAGCATTAGAAGTGGCTCGACAGCTCCATCTGCACAATGCACTTGAAGCGCATGCCCGTGATGAACTGGGTATCAACGAAATCACTAGCGCCCAACCCTTGCAAGCAGCCTTGGCGAGCGCGTTGAGTTTTATCATTGGCGGAGCACTGCCCTTCGCGCTCATATTTTTCTTTCCTCCGGAAGATTTGTATTGGGCGGAATATGTGTTTTCTATCTCCTTCCTTGGAGTTTTAGGTGGGCTAAGTGCCTATTTAGGAGGCAGTAGCATTGCTCGCTCCGTACTTCGCATCGCCGTTTGGGGCACCCTAACTATGGCGCTAAGTGCGCTGGTTGGAAGTTGGGTGAATCTTCCGCTATAAACGTACCTTTGCCCCATGGCAACGAGAATCAACAAATACCTGAGTGAAATAGGCCACTGCTCGAGACGTGGGGCTGATAAATTATTGGAACAAGGACGCATCACCATCAACGGGGTCGTACCTGAATTGGGCGAAAAAGTGCAGCCTGGCGACATCGTGGCGGTAGATGGAAAAGAAGTGGGTGAACGTACCGAAGAGCACGTATACATCGCATTAAACAAACCGCGTGGTATCGTCTGTACCACTGATCGACGCGTCGAGAAGGACAATATTGTAGATTTCGTAGGTCACCCGCAGCGTATTTTTCCGATCGGCCGTTTGGATAAACCTTCCGAAGGACTCATTCTGATGACCAGTGATGGGGACATCGTAAATAAAATACTGCGTGCTCGAAACAACCACGAAAAGGAATACGTCGTTCACGTGGATCATCCCATCACCCAGCAATTCATCACAAAAATGCGTAACGGTGTGCCTATTTTGGATACTGTAACCCGAGAATGTGAGGTAGAGCAGATCGGTCCGAAGAGTTTTAGAATCATTTTAACTCAAGGCTTGAACCGGCAAATCCGTCGAATGTGCGAATATTTAGGCTACCGCGTAACCAAGCTTAAGCGTGTTCGCATCATGAACATTACGCTAGATCTTCCCATAGGTCATTGGAGAGACCTCAAGAAGCATGAGTTAAAGACACTGTATAGATTGTGTGAGTCCAGTGAAAAAACGCACTTCTAACGTCTAAAAAAGTATCGTTTGTGCTCAATTTGTAGTCTAGATTTCTATCTTAGTTGAGATTCAAGACGTTATGCAACTAGACACCCTTTTTACCGCTGCCAATTCCCTAGCGTTCTTCACTTGGGTGGTGCTCTGTGTTGCCCCCTACCACACACGTGTTCGCACCGTCATTTTTGGAGGTGTCGTCATGCTACTTGCACTCACATACACCGCTCTATTCCTATCCACCTTTGACATGACTATGGCCAATGATATGGCAACGCTGAGCGGTTTAGCCTCCTTATTTAGTTCAAAGCAAGCCGTACTCTTAGGTTGGATTCACTATTTAGCGTTTGATCTTGTCGCAGGTTTATACATTGCCCAAAATGCGAAAGAACACCAGCTTCACAAACGGGTATTGATTCCCTTCTTGCTCGCAACCTTCATGGCCGGTCCGTTGGGATTGTTCGCTTACGTACTTTGGAGGACCGTTCGAACCAAACAGTACACTTTTTAATGCACCGCAATCCGACACTTTTCAACCATCGTTTGTTTAGTCTTGGTGCAATCATTGCGGCGCTGTACTCCCTGGCCTGTGCAATTCTAATTGCTACGTCATCCACAGAGGTATTGGGTGTGAATGCTTTTATCAAGCCTTTAAAGTTTGGCATATCTACCGTCATACTCTTCCTGTTTTTCAGCTGGTTCTCTAACTTCGTACCTCGAGTAAAAAAGCGCGCCTTTGAACGTTTTGCACGTGTAAATGCAGCCGTTATGGCCTTCGAGCTTAGTTGGATTCTCATTCAAGCCTCCCGGGGCACCCTAAGTCATTTCAATATTTCTACTGCATTCGAAGGCACCATGTTTTCGCTGATGGGTATAGCTATTGGCATTTCCACCACTTGGACGTTGGTACTTTTTAAATGGACTTTCAGAACAGATTTTCGCATGATGCCTGGGGTGTTGTGGTCGGTTCGTTTTGGTATTCTCTATTTTGTAGGATTCGGTTTCTCTGGCTATTTGATGGGCGCTTACCTCAATCACTTTGTCGGCACACCTCTAGAATCTGCAGGAATCCCATTTTTAGGCTGGTCTACTTCGGCCGGTGATTTACGTATTCCTCATTTTTTTGGACTTCACGCCTTGCAGCTCCTTCCTTTCTTCGCTCATACATTTAAAATTAAAGCATTTGGTAGTATTGTTCTTTCCTGCGTCTATGGATTATGCTGTGTCCTTCTGATGTATCTTGCCCTCCACGGTCAACCTCCTTTTTAACATGCTCCTATGATTGCAGCCCATATCCAATTCATTCCTTTAGCCAGTGATGCCCCAATGGAACTGGTCGATCACGCCATCGCTATTATTCAAAAAAGTGGATTGCAATATGAAGTAGGTCCCTTTGGCACAAGCGTGGAAGGTGAAGCTACTTTGGTAAGCGCAGCCGTCGAAGCGCTTCTTGCCTGCCCCACTACTTCTGAGTTTCTATTGAATGTACAGTACCATGTAGGGCCTACTCGACTTTCAAATCTGGAAAAGGTCGCAAAGTTCAGATAGTTACCGCTTAAGGCTTTGTTCTAGGTCTTATATTTGTCGTCCGATTTTTTTAGTAACACCAAACGTTTACCATGTCAAAAATCTTGTACACCAAAACTGACGAGGCTCCTATTCTAGCTACGTACAGTTTCCTTCCGATCATCAAGTCGTTCACTTCTAAGGCCGGTATTGCGGTCGAAACAAGAGACATTTCACTTGCTGGCCGTATACTAGCCACCTTTGCTGACCTCCTACCGGAAGAGCAGCGCATCAGCGATGATTTAGCTGAGCTGGGCAATCTGGCAAAGCAGCCAGAGGCAAACATTATAAAGCTTCCGAACATTAGTGCGTCTATCCCGCAACTGAGCGCCGCGATCAGCGAGTTACAAGCAGCTGGATTCGCTTTACCTGACTATCCTTCTGACCCTGCTAATGATGCTGAAAAAGGCATCAAAGCACGTTACGACAAGATCAAAGGTTCTGCCGTGAATCCAGTCTTACGCGAAGGGAATAGTGACCGCCGCGCACCTAAGGCCGTTAAAAACTATGCACGCAAGCATCCGCACTCTATGGGTGCATGGACTGCGGATAGCAAAGCCCACGTAAGCTCGATGAGTGCTGGTGATTTCTACGGTTCAGAAGTAAGTACAACGATCGCGGAAGCCACTACGGCGGATATCGTATTTACCGCTAAAGACGGAAGTAAGCACCTTTTAAAAGAAGGTATTGCTCTCCAAGCTGGTGAAATCATAGATGCTGCGCGCATGAGCATGAGCGGCCTCAAGGCCTTTTTAAAAGAGCAGGTAGCGGATGCCAAGGCACAAGGCGTCTTGTTTTCGCTACACATGAAGGCTACGATGATGAAAGTCAGCGATCCGATCATGTTTGGCGCTTGTGTGGAGGTGTTTTTCGAAGATGTGTTTACGACCTACGCTCAGGAATTTGAGGAGTTAGGAGTCGATGTACGTAACGGTTTAGGTGATGTGTACGCCAAAATTGGCCAATTGCCTGAGGCGAAACGCAAAGAGATTGAAGCGGCGTTAGAAGCTGCGATCGAAAACGGTCCAGATCTCGCTATGGTAAATTCTGACAAAGGCATTACCAACTTACACGTACCTTCAGATGTAATTATCGATGCGTCCATGCCTGCAATGATCCGTACTTCAGGAAAGATGTGGGACAAAGACGGTAAACCACAAGATGCGAAAGCGATCATTCCAGACCGCAGCTACGCTAGTATTTACCAAGCAACCATCGATTTTTGTAAGGAAAATGGTGCCCTAGACCCGACCACTATGGGTTCTGTAAGCAATGTCGGTTTGATGGCACAAAAAGCAGAAGAATACGGCTCCCACGACAAAACGTTCCAGCTTGATGCTTCAGGAACGGTAAAAGTGGTTGCGAATGGAACTACGTTGCTCGCTCAAGAAGTTGAGGAAGGTGATATATTCCGCATGTGTCAGGTGAAAGATGCACCGATCAAGGATTGGGTGGGTCTTGCTATTCGTCGTGCACGCGCTACGAAGATGCCAGCAGTATTCTGGTTGGACGAGCACCGTGCCCACGATGCACAACTCATCCAAAAAGTAGAAGCTTACCTTCCTTTGCACGATACTGAAGGTCTCGACATCTTCATCATGGCGCCTCGTGAGGCCACCATTTTCTCGTTAGAGCGTATCGTCCAAGGATTGGATACCATTTCTGTTACAGGGAATGTGTTGCGCGATTATCTAACCGACCTCTTCCCTATTCTAGAAGTAGGTACGTCAGCGAAAATGCTTTCTATTGTTCCTTTAATGAACGGTGGTGGTTTGTTCGAGACGGGTGCTGGTGGTTCTGCACCGAAGCACGTACAACAGCTTACCTCTGAAAACTACCTACGTTGGGACAGTTTAGGAGAGTTTCTAGCTTTGGGCGTCTCCTTGGAGCACTTTGCCGAGAAGGACGGAAACGAAAAAGCAGCAGTGCTTTCAAAGACGCTCGATGAAGCCACTTCGAAATTCTTGGATCAAGATAAAAGCCCTACTCGTCGTTTAGGGGGTATCGATAACCGTGGATCGCACTTTTATTTGGCGATGTACTGGGCGCAGGAATTGGCTTCTCAGGAGGATAATGCTGAACTAAAAGCCACCTTTGCACCCTACGCAAAAGCGCTAACGGAACAGGAAGCGAAGATTGTTGAGGAACTCATCGCAGTGCAGGGTCAGCCGGCTGACATCGGCGGTTACTACCACATGGATGAAGCCAAAGCAACTCAGGTAATGCGTCCTTCATCGACACTGAATCAGATCGTAGATGCGTTTTAAAAAAGCGCGCTAACGAACATAAAAAAGCCGGCATTGCTATTCGCGATGCCGGCTTTATTTTTACTCGAATACCAGGTTTAGCGTTGCTTTTCCAAAGCGAAAAGAAGCGGCACGTCGAGACGGTCCGCCCAACTTTTTTCGCTGTGCTCTGCTCCCTCAAACTTCTGAGTCACCCAATCTTCACCTTGCGTGAAACCGTTTTGCTCCAGTACTTCATTCACTTGCAGCTGGAACGGCTCGTACATCTGATCTAAGGTTTCGGTACCATAATCAAAATAGATGGATACCTGTTTTGAAGCATCTAAATGCGACTGAATATAAGAACGAAATACCGCTGGCACTTCATCGTTCGGCGAATAACCACCCGGCCAGTGCGTGCTTAAACACAATGCTTTGGAGAAGACCTCTGGGTATTCCCCAAGCGCATACATGCTCATCAAGCCGCCCATAGAACTGCCTGCAATGACGGTCCCTTCTCTAGAAGTGTAGGTGGAAAAAGTGCTGTCAATAAGTGGCTTAACCTCTTCAACGATGTACTTAAGGTAGGCATCGCTTTGCACCGGAAACGTGGAGTCTGAACCGTAATGGCTGGCAACGTCAGACATCAGTGAATCAGAAAAGGTTTTCTGTAGGGCCTCAAAAGGAGCTTGAGGAAAGTACTCGAAATTACGCTGTACTCCTCCGTTATGTAGTGCAACTACGATCGTCGGTAATACTTGCTTCGAGGCGATAAGACGGTCCAAAGTTTCGTCTACTCCCCATTCTTGCTTGTTCCAAGTACTGCTCGAATCGAACAGCATTTGACCGTCATACATGTACAATACCGCATGCTTACGCTTTGGCTTATACCCTGAAGGCAACCAAACATCCACGGGACGTGTACGAATGTAGTTGGATTCAAACGAGTCTAAACGGAGTAAGGTTCCTGTGCTCGCACCCGCTAATGTATCCCAAACTATAGGGTTTTGCGCTGAGGAATCTGATGCCACTGTAGTCTGGCAACTTTGCACGCTGAACATCACTGCACATGCTAATGATACTAGTACGATGGTCTGTTTGATCATTTGAGTTCTAAAATCAAGGTTTCCATAGGGCCTACTTGCAAGTTTTGGTGGAGCTCAAAGTCTTCACCTGTGATTAGGTGATGTGCCGTGGTTGCTCCATTCAATCCTTGCTCGAAACGGTCCAATTCTATTTCTTTCGCCTCCGTATTTTTATTTACGACCACCATAAGGTGCTCTTGTTCAAAGCTTCTGAAGTACACATAAATCTCATCGTTCGGTGTGTAATGAAGCGTTGTGCCCATGTTTAACGCACAGCTTTCTCTACGAAGTTTCGCTAGCGTCTTGATCCAATTTTGTGCTTCCAACGCCTGACTAGACAATCCTTCACCCGTAAAGGCGTTGACCGTATCTCCAGGCCAACCGCCCGGAAAATCTGAACGGATGATGCCGTGATCTTCCGTACCAGGATTCGACATCAGAATTTCAGTTCCATAGAAAAACTGCAGGGTACCGCGCATGGTAAAGTACATGCTCATGGCCATCTTCCATTTGTCAAAGTCTTCTTCCAAACGCGTGAAAATGCGACTCATATCGTGGTTGTCCGGGAAGATCATCACATTGTTCGTGTTGGCATATTTGTAGTCATTCGCTAACGACTCATACACCTTCGACATGGCCGGCCTCCAACCACCGTCGTCCATCAACCCTTCGACGATGGCTGTTTGAAGGGGAAAATCCATCACACTTGGCAAATAGCTGGTGTAGTCGTCGTGGCGCTTCACACCGTCCTGCCAGTACGAAATAAGGGCAGGATCACTGATCCACTCCTCTCCTACGATGTTGAAATTTGGGTATTCGTCTAAAATGGCTTTCGTCCAATCGGTCAAGAAATCTGCATCAGGGTACGGCCAAGTATCCATTCTAATCCCGTAGAGATCCAAATACTCCACCCACCAAATGCTGTTCTGGATCAGATATTTAGCCAATTTTTCATTCCTCTGGTTCAGATCCGGCATGGTCTTCACAAACCAACCGTCCGTAAATCGCTTTTTATCTACTTCTGCGGCGTGTGGGTCGAATCGCGTCACCTTCATGTGGGAAGTCTCTGTAAACTCGTCCCACTGATTGATCCAATCTTCAGAAGGAAGATCTTCCATCCATTCGTGGTATGAACCGATGTGGTTCGCGACCTGGTCCATGATTAGACCAATGCCCGCTTCTTTGGCTTCTTTAGATAACTGCTTGTATTCTTCATTGGAACCGTAACGCTGATCTACTTGGTAGAGATCGGTCATCGCGTAGCCATGGTAGCTGTATGCCGGCATATCGTTTTCGACGACGGGGTTCAGCCACAGCGCACTTACGCCCAAATCTTTAAAGTACCCAAGGCTTTGACGAATACCCTCGATATCCCCACCGTGGCGTCCGCCTTGAAACGAGCGATTCGGGGATTCCAACATGCCTTTAACCGCATCGTTATTCGGATTTCCATTGCGGAATCTGTCCGGCATGATTAAATAAATGAAGTCTGCCGAGGAGAACCCTTTGCGTGCAGCACTTTCTGGTCGGCGCTCCAAAATATCTATGGATGCTTTAGCAACGCGCTTTCCTTTCGAGTTTCTGAAGGTAAAAGCGTGTGAACCGATCGTGGTATTTTCAGGGACTACAGCAGTCACAAACAAGTAATTTGCACTGGTAAGTCCTTCCGAACGAAGTACTTGAAGTGTTGAGCTTTCTGCGTTTAGACCAGAAATATCTTTACCATATACCATGAATTCGACCGTGTCGTGCTCCATGCCTACCCACCAGCTCGGGGGTTCGATTTTTGTGATTTTTTGCGCCACTGCAGGGAATGCTGCCAAGAGGGACAATACAAATGCGAGATTTTTCATAATTGGGTATTGGATAATGCTCTAAAATACAACCGAAGGGCATAACGATGGTGCCGTTTGCTAATTTGCCCTTAGTTTTGCATAAAAATTAAGCAATGGCGAAGCTCAAACTACAAGAAGAGGTCCTGCATGCCTTAGAGGTCAACGAAAAGTTGCCGTTTTCAGAGCAGCAGCGCAAGCTCGTAAGCGCGATCAAAAGCGGTCAGAATACTTGGCTGGCTACGGATCCTACCGAGCCGCATGTTTGGGCCGTTGCGGCCACGTTAATCCACAAACTCAAAGCCAGCTATGAGGATGTCGCTCGAGCTCTCATTCTAGTGGTAGATAAGGAACGTGCCGATCTTTATGCCGAA
>CATITW010000093.1 GCA_949547975.1 Cryomorphaceae bacterium
ATTCTCGCCATGGAAGGTATCGAGGAGCATTGGGACAGTGAAGAGGTAGAGCAAGAGGTGCTCCGTTTGTTCGAATCTGTCCGTTAGAATCGAACACCACCCGTGTGAATCCACACCACTTTGCCTTCTAAGGAAGTGCGCTGAAGGTATGCCCACACCTTCGCGTTGTAGTTGGGATCCAGCGGTATTCCCGTGATTTGCTCAAACTTCTTGGCTTCCTCAAGCAGTGAAGGCGACCATTTCCCAAAGCCGCCAAAATGAGTTTCATCTTCCCAGTAAAGGATAATGTGTTTATCCGAAGCCTGCTGCTGAACCGCAGCGCGTTCATTGTGAGCGCCTTTCACGGCACTCACTACGTGGACCTGCGTTTTGCAGTGTAGAGGCATCGCCGTAAGAATTCCAGATACAGTCGTACCTGTGCCCGAGGCGAGCACTAGGTGATCGGGTTCGTGGGCCAATTCTTTCCAAATCTCCCCACAACCTTCCGATGCGTGTGGCCCAGCACCGCCTTCAGGAAGTACCCTGCCCTTGTATCCTGCCCAACCTTGTTCACGCAAGGACTTGAAGGCACTGCGGGAAATAAATTCTAAAGTCATGCCTTGTTCTGCACAGTAGGTAAGCAAGCCGTTGCTCGAGGCATTCAATTCTTCACCGCGCACCACGCCTGTAATGGGATGACCAAAGTGCTTGGCGGCAAAGGCTACGGCCGGCAGGTGATTGCTAAAGGCACCACCAAAGGTCGTGATGGACTCTCCAGGTGCTAGTATTTGGAAGAATCCTTGGAGCTTGCGCCACTTGTTGCCGGAGACTATGGGGTGGATGAGATCGTCGCGTTTTATCCATAAATCACGCCCCTGCAGGTGCAACTTTTCCAGTGGTGAGGGTAGATTGAAAGGAATTTGGTCCGATTTCATAGTCGCAAAGGTACGGTGATGTAACTTTGAGCAGACTCAAATGCTGTAGATACGATGTTTAAAAAGGAATTGGACCCTGAGGATTTTTACAAAACCGAAGAGGGCTTTATCGTGTTTACTGAAAAATACCACCTCAAACGCGGCTATTGTTGCCAAAGCGGGTGCAAGCATTGCCCATACGGATATGACAAAGGAACACACAGAGTTAAAGGAGCCTAAAATGACCACCTTTCAGCAAGAGATAATAGCGGGTATTCCTGCAAAATTGCCTCCAAGACGCGTCGTTGGAACGGAAGTAAACCGAGCGCCCAAGCGTAAAGACATCCTAAGTACCGGCGAAAAGCGCCTGGCCATGGAAAATGCCCTGCGCTATTTTCCAAAAGAGTGGCATGCGGAATTGGCCCCAGAATTTTTAGAGGAGCTCAAGGAATTTGGACGCATATATATGTACCGCTTCAAGCCTTCGTACGACATGCATGCTCGTGGGATTGAAGAATACCCGTGCAAGACCCCTCAGGCGGCGGCCATCATGTTGATGATCCAAAACAACCTAGACCCGGCAGTGGCGCAACACCCGGAGGAGCTGATCACCTACGGCGGTAATGGGGCAGTGTTCCAGAATTGGGCACAATACCTATTGACTATGAAATACCTCAGCGAAATGACTGAGGAGCAGACCCTACATATGTACAGCGGCCACCCCATGGGCCTCTTCCCTTCCTCAAAAGAAGCTCCTCGCGTGGTGGTGACCAACGGAATGATGATTCCGAATTACAGCCAGCCGGACGATTGGGAAAAATTCAATGCCCTAGGCGTTACCCAATACGGTCAAATGACGGCCGGCTCTTACATGTATATTGGTCCACAAGGGATCGTACACGGAACGACCATCACCGTTTTGAATGCCGCACGCATGAAATCTAGCGGTGGACCGGAAGGAAAACTATTTGTCACTGCAGGTTTGGGCGGTATGTCGGGCGCGCAGCCTAAAGCAGGAAATATTGCTGGGGTGGTGAGCATCACCGCAGAGATCAACCCAAAAGCGGCCTACAAGCGTCACGAGCAGGGCTGGGTCGACGAGATTACTGCCAGCACCGATGAGGCCATCGACATGGCCCAAGAGTTCCAAGCAGCGAAACGTGCACGAAGCATCGCCTACATTGGAAACATTGTAGACCTGTGGGAGCGCATGGTGGAACGCAATGTGCACGTCGACCTCGGTTCTGACCAGACGTCTTTGCACAACCCTTGGGCCGGAGGATACTACCCTCAAGGCATGACATACGGAGAGTCGAACGATATGATGGCCAACAATCCAGAAGAGTTCAAAGTACGCATCCAAGCGACCTTGAAGCGCCACGTAAAAGCGGTCAATGCTCTGGTAGAAAACGGCATGTATTTCTTTGACTACGGTAATGCATTCTTACTGGAAAGCTCTCGTGCGGGCGCAGAAATCATGGATGTTAATGGCGAGCACTTCCGCTACCCGTCTTATGTGCAAGACATCATGGGGCCAATGTGTTTCGACTACGGTTTTGGTCCGTTCCGATGGGTATGTGCTTCTGGCAATCCGGAAGATTTAGATAA
>CATITW010000094.1 GCA_949547975.1 Cryomorphaceae bacterium
GAAAGCTCAGAACGATTTGAAATACAACGTAGTAACCACAGCGGTTCCTATCCTCTTGGTCTCTCCGGACTCCCGCGCCGGTGCAATGGGGGATGTGGGTGTTGCCTCGACTCCGGATGGGAATTCTTCCGCTTGGAATCCTGCTAAATTGGCTTTTCTCGAAAATAAAGACGCTTCCTTAGCACTTTCTTACACGCCTTGGATGTCGCGATTAGTTCCTGATATCGATCTCGCATATGTCAACTATTCAAAAGCGCTCAGTGACCGTCAAGGCATCAGTGCTTCACTCCGTTACTTCTCTTTAGGTGAAATCAACTTTACGGACGCTAGCGGCAACTCTTTAGGAACCTTTAATCCTTATGAATTCTACTTCGATGTAGCCTATGCACTTAAACTCAGTGACCGTTGGAGTGCAGGAACAGCGTTGCGTTGGATTTATTCGGACATCGCACAAGGCCAAGTCGTTCAAGGACTACAAACCAAGCCCGGTCAGAGTGGAGCAGCCGATATCGGTTTTTACTACCAAAGCGACTACACAAATATCAAGGGAGGACGTCGTCAAGCATTCACTGCGGGTCTTGCAATGACCAACCTCGGGGCGAAAATCGCCTACTCAGAAAGTGGTAATTCAGACTTTTTGCCGACCAACCTGCGTCTTGGCGGTGGCTACCACTTAGAAATTGACGATTACAACGCATTATCGGTGTACCTAGACATCAACAGACTCCTAGTTCCAACTCCTCCACAACTCGGAGTAGACGGTGAGATTGTTGCTGGGGTAGATACGGACGATATGACTCCTTTAGTAGGGGTGATTCAAAGCTTCAATCCAGCATCAAAACCTGGCGGAGTCCAAGAGCTGTTGCAGGAAAACATTTACAATTTCGGCTTGGAGTACAAGTACAACGACTTCTTGTTTGCTCGCACTGGATACCTGCAAGAACACAAGCTCAAAGGAAACCGTCAATATGTAACGCTAGGATTCGGTTTGGTCTACAACGTATTTACGATTGACATGGCCTATTTGATTCCTGCCAGCCCCACTACTCGCTCACCTTTAGAGAACACCTTAAGATTTTCAATGGCCTTCAACATCGACGGATTCTTAGCGCAGTAGAACATTTAAAACGCCTTGGCGTTACATCTTCAACTTAAAACTCCCATCTTATTTTGCTAGGTGGGGTTTTCCGTTATTTTTGTCGCACAAATAATACATCTTGACAAATGGCTAAAAAGCGCATCACCAAAGCCACTTACATGCAGTGGTACGAAGACATGCTCTTCTGGAGAAAGTTTGAGGACATGTCCGCAGCTCTTTACATCCAGCAAAAAATCCGTGGATTCCTCCACCTGTACAATGGTCAGGAGGCTATTCTCGCGGGTTCTGCTTACGCGATGGAAAAGGGTGATAAAATGATCACTGCGTATCGTAACCACGTACAGCCAATCGCTTTGGGTGAAGATCCGAGACGTATCATGGCAGAACTTATGGGTAAAGTCACAGGTACCTCTAGAGGTAAAGGTGGTTCTATGCACATGTTCTCTCCAGATCTAGGTTTTTGGGGTGGTCATGGGATTGTAGGTGGTCAAATTCCACTAGGTGCTGGTCTTGCATTCGCAGACAAATACAAAGGGAATAAAAACGTTACCCTAACCTACATGGGTGACGGTGCTATTCGCCAGGGTGCTTGGCACGAGGCTGCTAACTTAGCTATGCTATGGCAGTTGCCGGTAGTATTTATTGTTGAGAACAACGGTTATGCGATGGGTACATCAGTTGCTCGTACTGCAAATCATACGGATATTCATAAACTAGGTGACGCCTATGATATGCCAAACCGACCAGTGGACGGAATGGACCCTATCGCTGTTTATGATGCAGTTCATGAGGCTATGGAGCGTGCTCGTAAAGGTGACGGTCCAACACTTCTGGAGATCCGCACGTACCGTTATAAAGGACACTCCATGTCAGATCCGCAGAAATACAGATCGAAGGATGAAGTGGCTGAATACCAAGCGAAAGATCCTATCACACTTTGTTTGAATAAGATTAAGGAAAAGAAATGGGCCTCGGATGAGGAGATCGAAGCGATTAACCAACGCGTCAAAGCACTTGTTAAAGAGTGTGTAGACTTCGCTGAAGCAAGCGAATATCCAGATCCGTCAGAGCTTTACAAAGGCGTTTACGCTCAGGAAGACTACCCGTTTATCAAAGACTAATACCAGATAAAGATGGCTATAGTAATCAACATGCCGCGTTTGTCGGATACCATGACCGAAGGTGTGGTAGCGAAGTGGCACAAGCAAGTAGGTGACGCAGTTAACGAAGGAGATTTGTTGGCTGAAATCGAAACTGATAAAGCAACCATGGAGTTCGAAGCATTCCCAGGTCAAGAGGGAAAGTTACTTTACATCGGTGTAGCTGAAGGTGCTACGGCTCCTGTCGATACGGTTCTTGCCATTTTAGGTGAAGACGGTGAAGATATCGAGGCATTAAAAGCTGGTGATTCTGCACCTGCCGAAGCAGCGACTCCAGTTAAAGAGGAAGTACAAGCGGCAGCACCTGCAGCAGCTCCAGCTCCTGTAGCGACACCTGCTCCTGCGCCAGTTGCGACTCCTGCTCCGGTAGTAACGAATAACGACGAAGGAATCAAGGCTTCACCTTTGGCACGTAAACTAGCGGCGGATCGTGGGATTGATTTAGCTATGGTACAAGGGTCTGGAGATCACGGTCGCGTGGTTAAGCGCGATGTAGATTCATTCAACCCAGCATTCCATACTTCTCCGCAGCCTGGAGTTTCATCTGTGCCTGCTGTTCCAGCCGGTGTAGAGAATTATAC
>CATITW010000095.1 GCA_949547975.1 Cryomorphaceae bacterium
AAAGGAGGCGGTACCAAAAAACTGCAAAAACAGCGCGACCAAGGAAAAATGACTGCGCGTGAACGCGTGGCTTTCCTCGCAGACCAAAACAAGCCGTGCTTAGAATTGGGCTCCTTCGCGGGAGACGGTATGTACGAAGAATACGGCGGATGTCCTGCAGGTGGAGTTGTGGTCATGCTTGCGTATGTTAGCGGAACGCAATGCATTATTGTTGCAAACGACGCTACGGTGAAGGCTGGAGCTTGGTTTCCGATCACCGGCAAAAAGAACCTACGCGCACAGCAGATCGCCTTGGAAAATCATACCCCGATCATCTACCTCGTAGACAGTGCAGGAGTGTTTTTACCGCTCCAAGATGAGATCTTCCCCGACCGTGAACACTTCGGACGCATATTTAGAAATAATGCCGTGATGAGCTCGATGGGCATCCCTCAGATCAGTGCCATCATGGGAAGTTGTGTTGCGGGTGGCGCCTATTTGCCGATCATGAGCGATGAAAGTATCATCGTCAAGGGCTCTGGGAGTATTTTCCTCGCTGGTTCTTACCTGGTCAAAGCTGCGATCGGAGAAGACGTAGACAATGAAACCCTAGGAGGCGCGGATACGCATTGCGATTTAAGCGGCGTAACCGATTATAAAAGTGAAAACGATCAAGAAGCCTTAACGACCATCAAAGGACTTGTCGATAAGATGGGGGCCTTTGATAAAGCCGGATTCGACAGAAGCGCTCCACTCCCACCGATGCGACCTACCGAAGAAGTGTATGGACATGTTCCCTTCGATGGTAAACCGTTCGACTCGATGCGCATCATCGAATGCATCGTGGATAAAGAGAGCTGGCAGGAATACAAAGAAACTTACGGTAAAACCATCATTTGTGGGTACGCTCGGATCGACGGTTGGTCCGTAGGGATTGTTGCGAACAACCGTGAAGTCAGTAAAAATGCTAAAGGTGAAATGCAGTTCGGCGGTGTGATTTATAGCGATAGCGCAGATAAAGCAGCACGTTTTGTGGCCAATTGTAACCAGAAACGCATCCCGCTTGTCTTCCTTCAGGACGTCACCGGATTTATGGTGGGAAGCAAAAGTGAACACGGCGGCATCATTAAAGATGGAGCCAAGATGGTCAATACGGTTGCCAATAGCGTGGTACCGAAATTTACAGTGATCGTAGGAAACAGCTATGGTGCAGGCAACTACGCCATGAACGGTGCCGCCTATGACCCAAGACTCATGCTCGCTTGGCCGAACGCTAAACTTGCCGTGATGGGCGGAGCACAGGCCGCTAAAGTTCTTTTACAAATAGAAAAAGCGCGTTTAAAAGGCAGCGGGAAAGAATTGACTCCAGCTGAACTTAAGGAGCTACAAAAAGAAATAGAGGCGCGCTACGAAAGGCAGACCAGCCCCTACTACGCTGCTTCCCGCCTATGGGTGGATGCCGTGATCGACCCAGCTACGACCCGCGAATGGTTGAGCTACGGTCTGGAAATGGCCAATAACAATCCGGAGATGAAACGATACAATCCGGGAGTAATACAGACGTAAATGAAAAAACTACTACTGCTTTCTTTGATTGGCTTCTCGCTACTCTCCACCGGCCAGAATACTTCGTTTGTTTCAAAACAAATGACGGCCGAATATGTGGGTACTTTTGATCCAAAGGCGCCCGCTGAACTGGTCAGCTACATGTATTCCACGAGTGCACCATCGCCGGGCGGAGACAGCTATAAGAGTTTCCTACTCACCCAAAAGCAGCAGCAGGATTTCAGAAATTTTCCGAAACCGACCAGCGCAGCAAAAACAAGCACCGTCACAGCTCCGACACAAGGCTACGGCACGCCTATTTACCGGTTTACACCGCAAGGAAATCCCTTTGATTTTACCGGAGGAATTCCGAACGATAACGCCATGGCGATCAGTAAAAGCGGTATTCTTTGCGCGGCTGTGAATTCAGTGTTTTGGGCGAAGGATTTAAACACGGGCGAGCTGCTCATGCCTGGGCCACTGGGCATCCGTTCCTTGCAGCAGATGGCCGGTGGTTCTAGTTTTGAGAATTACTACGATCCTAAACTCATCTACGACCCTACCCTAGATAGATTTGTACTGGTTTTCCTAAAAGACAATGACGCCGCGAACAGTCGCATCATCGTTTGCTTTAGCTCTTCGAACGATCCTAGAGATCCATGGAACATCTACCGCTTAGATGGCAACCCGCTCAACAACAACCGCTGGACAGATTTTCCGGCCATCGCATTAACTGAAACCGGGATGGTAGTAACGGCCAACCTGATCATTCCAAATGTCAGCTGGCAAGTGGGTTTTGACGGTTCTGTGATCTGGCACTTAGATAAAAATGCCGGCTTCGCTGGAAATGATGTGAATGCCACTGTATATACGCAGATCAAGCATAATGGCACTTTTACACGTAATCTTCACCCCGTTCGTGGGCACGACAACATCAGTGACCGTTTACAGTTCCTTTCGAACCGCAACTTCGATCTGCAAAACGATACCCTTTTCCTGATCTCGCTAAATGAAGGTGCTACAGACACCACGATCAGTACCAAAGCATTGATCGCAAGCCTACCCTACGGTGTACCCCCTAACGGCAAGCAAGCCGATACAGATACCACGGATGCTACTAAAGGTCTTCAAACGAACGATGCTCGTGTTTTAGGCGCCATCCAGAAAGACGATTGGATCCAGTTTGTAAGTACTACCGCACACGGTGCTAATGCGAATGCGGGGATTTACCACGGCTTTATCCACGGTGCGACGAGCAGCACTCCGAAAGTACGTACACAAGTGCTCAGTCATCCCGTTCGCGATTACGGCTATCCGAACATTGCGTGGTCAGGCGTGCATCCGAATCAAATACAATGTTTGATCGGGTTCAATTTCACCTCGGCAGATGGACATCCTGGAGTGGCCGCAGTCCAGCTGGGCAACGATACAAGTTTCTCAGATGTAGTGTTGTTGAAAGAAGGTACAACACATGTGGATCGACACAGTGACAGTTACGAGCGCTGGGGAGATTACTTCAGTGTCCAAAATAAATTTGCAGCCGACGGATCCCTTATCCCTAGCGAAGTGTGGATGGCCGGTTTTTATGGTGACGGTCCTGCGCAAAATCGGACTTGGATCGCGCAAGTCTTTGGTAATGATACGATCGTACCCCTCCATCCCGACGGTGGTGCGCTCTTCCCGAATCCCGTGGTAGACGGTGTGGATGTTACGGTCCAATTCAATCTAGATACCGAACAAGAAATTTCCGCCGACCTCTTTTTCGAAAACGGCCAATTCATTCAACAACTCTCTGCACGTACGCTCCCAGCGGGACCTGCCGAGCTCTATCTTGACATGACCGGGCGTGCAAGTGGCGTATACATCATCCGCGTACAAGGCGCTCAAGGCATTCTCAAAATGGAACGTATCGTAAAGCTTTAATCGTCTCAGATGATACTTTTACGTAAAATATAAGTAATTTAACTCAGGATTCACTTTGGAATGATTTTTGGATTAGTATATTGGTACCAACCAAATCAGAATACTATGTTTGAATCATTTAAACGAACCGCGAAACCGGTAAACGTTATTGAGGGATTACCTCATACACAACTCGAAGAGACCACCACTGACACATCAGTCGAAGAACTCTTCAACTAAGCAATCATTAAACACTGCCTCCCTCATCAAAGGGGGGCATTTTATTTTTTACGAAATTGGTACATTACGCCATATATCAAGGCGCTGCTCCCAATACTCACAAAGGCGATCGCCGGACTGATCTTTCCCGCTGAAGACATCATATAGAGGCTCACTCCTAAAGAGAGTACCATCATCGAAATCAAAGAGACCACCACACTTCTCCGGTCGTGTTTCCCTGCCCAATCAAAGAAGATCACAGGAGCAATCCCTATACCCAGCGCTTTAAAGGTCACCACGATGTCTTCAATACGCTGAAAGTACATCGCAATAAGTAGCGCGAATATCCCGACACCCACCAGTGCAAATCGAATGCGGCGAATCCCCGAAGAGGCACTCTCTCCGCGTTGAGGAAATAGATCATTCGTAACATTCAAACTCAACAAGAATAAATACGTATCCGAAGTGGATAAAATGGCCGCAAAAAACGCAATCAATACAAAAATCTGGAACTCTGGCGGAACCAATTCTGTAAAGGTGCGCAGCACCATCATTTCAGCGTGTTCATTCGCCACCGCACCGGTAGCAGGAAATGAGGAACGGGCGATGAGTCCTACGTAGGTTAGGGCAAAGGTCAACAGTATGTTTACACCAGCCCCTACCGCAAAGCTTTGCTTTACGACAGTTTCATTTTTCATGGCGAAGACCTTCTGCCAATAATCTTGAGTGGCGAAGGGCGTTAAAACCCCTAACAGCAAGAAGGCCATGATATTCACCGGTCCAGCATTAAACGGCTCGTACATCTCAGGAGGTACATCTCCCCCCTTATTCAAGGTCAGGGCGACAAGGATGAGTACCAAGAAGATGACGATGAACTGAAAAATGTCTGTTTTGACCACTGAGCCGAAACCACCGACAAGGAGGTAAATAAGAACGGTGATCAGCATCCCCAGTTTTGCCAGATTCACGGAAACGCCCCCAAGCTCATTCAATAAGTTTGAACCTACTAAGAGTTGCGTGCTCAACAATCCGACGTACCAGACGAAAATGACGCCGATCACTAAACGCGCAGTTTTGCGTCCGTAGCGGAATACAAAATAGTCGGTGAGTGTAAAAAATTGGTGTTGTAAAGAAAGGCGGTATAAGCGTAAGGAAAAAGGAATGAACAGTAAGAATCCGAGCGTATACCCGATGAATATCCATGCGGCGCTTACCCCGTAAATATATACAAATGAGGTGTATACCATGAGCGTAACCGCGCTTACAAAGGTCCCGCTTAGGGTCATCAGGGACGGGAAAAAGCCCATGTTTCTTCCGCCTAGAGCAAAATCGTCCACCGTTTTGGTAGAAGTCATTCTTCCTAAGAGAATTCCAATGAGTGTAAAACCGACTAAAACGGCCCACAGTAGGGTTGAGCTGATCATAATGATGTTAATTTTCGGAGGCCTCTGAAGTTTGAGCCTTGGTGGAAGGCACGCTATAGATTTGACCAAAAAGACCGATCATGGTGCCTTGATACGAGTCGTCCAACGTAGAATATACCTCTGCATACGAAAGCACGTAGAGTTCGTGGCGATCCACCCGGATCAGAAACTCTCCCAGATTCTTTGCACCTAAAACCTTTCCGAGTTTTGCCGCCAGATTCCCTTCTGCCGCTTGACGATCGATCTGCTTCGCAAAGAGCGTATTGGCCTGGTTTTGATAGTCCTCTACTTGTGGGTTCATGCTATACGCGAGAGCGCTGATACCTAGAAGTACGAGTAATTTAGTCGACGATTTCATCCGTGAATGCTGTTATTGACAATCAGCAGCGCTAGTTCCTTCCTTGCGATGTGCTATTGAGCCGGTCGGCGTCACGAATTCTAAAACGTTGCAATCGCAATCAAAGACGGGGGACGCTCGTAAGTGATTGCCGAAGTTTAGATCGATATCTATGGTGTCTCCGTCCATCACCCAAACATGTGGGTTCGGTAGTGCATCTGCGATCGTCCCAAACGTGCCTGTGGTCGAATAGATGGTGTATTGAAGGCTGTCTGTGAATTCGTACAGGGTGTTGTCAAAACCTTCGAGCACCCAGCGCCCCTCGATGGTACATTCTTCTTTGGTAGTACAGCTAGACAAAACGGTTGCGCATGCAACAAGCATCAAAAATTTCTTCATGGGTACATGTGTTTAAGTGGTAGCGCCTGACTTAGTGCGTTATGTTTCGAAGATAATGGAATAATCCAGAGTAAGCGATACCTCGCTTTGAGCTATGAACAAAATGTTTAGAGGATAGGTTTAATCATAGGTTATGAAGGATAAATTTTCACTTTTTTGGTTTTTTATCACTCTGCTTCTTGGCATGAATACGCTCGCCGGTCAGTGTTTCTACACACTTACATTGCTTGATTCTTATGGTGACGGTTGGAACGGAAATAGTTTGACCGTAACTAGCTCGGGGAATACTTCATCGAGCTATACCATGGCTAGCGGAAGTTCTACAACTTTTCAGCTCTCTAGCTCGACTGGCGATACACTATTCTTTGCATGGCAAGGAGGCGGCAGCTATCCCGAAGAATGTACGTTTAGCGTCACTGATAATTCTTTTGGGACTGTACTATTCACTTCTCCAACGGGGGATTTGATGTCTACAACAACTGCTCAGTATAACACAATATGTAGCCTTACTTCAGCCGCTACTCCCTGCTTATTTAATTCACCTTACAAAGAAGCCTTTTCGGGAATTTCTGGTGGTTGGATCGCACCCTCGAGCCAATTCAATCGCGGTTCAATCAACGGTTGTTGGGACAGGGATGGATACACAACGTACAACTGGATAAAAGCTCCGTCACCAAGTTCTTCTTTAGCAAATGTAACGGGTCCAAACGTTGACCATACATCAGGTGGACAGGGTTATCTCAGTTGCGATCCCTATTTTTTTGCATCAAATACAGATTCAGCGTCCCTAACAACCCCGTACATTTCTTTAGCCAACGATACTGCGCCACAAGTTTCTTTCTGGTACCATCTTTTTGGCAGTGATATTAAACATTTAGAAATTTCAATAACCGAGGATACGTCTGGCGTTTGGACGGTGATCGATACGTTGTTACCCAACACAGGTGCTTTTGTCTCTTCGAACAGCCCTTGGCATCAAGCAATCTATCCAATAACCAATTTTAGTGGCGACACAGTATCTTTTAGATTCAAAGCCGTTCGTGATCTTAACGGATTTAATCAAGGGCAAAATTCTAGAATAAGTATTGACGATTTTGAAGTTAGCGAGGATACACTTTCTTGTGATAAACCTATTAAAGTTCGCTTGACGAGCCTTTCGCTATCCACTGCCTTCATTGAGTGGGACGCTAACGCTCCCAATTATCAAATAGAATATGCGCAAGGAACAAGTGCTCCGTTAGGCGGTACTACAGCTGTGGTTGCGAACAATCAATACACCTTAACTAGTCTTGTTCCAAATTCAGATTACACTTTTAGAGTTCGTTCACTGTGCAGTACCGGCGATACTTCTGCTTGGTCAGAATACATCACTATCGAAACACAGTGCGGCTATTTTTCTGCACCATGGTCCGAAGATTTTGAAAACAGTAGCTGGATAGCACCTCAAAGCTGGTTTTTTAAAGGCACATTTAATGATTGTTTTATTGACTCCGGTTCCACAGGTTTTTATTGGAAAGTAGCGCAAGGCCCTAAAAATTCACTCGAAGGTCCGATCACAGATCACTCTGCGAATGGAGTTGGTAAATTCTTAGCTACGAATTATCGGAATGGTAGTAGCGCTCCGAACAGCCTCTCCTTTACGACACCATGGATTACCGTTAATGCCCTCTCAAATCCCGAGCTAAAATTTTGGCTTCATGCCTTCTCCAATGCGCAGCCCACAAATGGCAACCCAGTACAGTTTGGAACGTTGCGTGCTTCACTAGAAAACATTCAATCAGGCAAAACGGTCATTTTTGATACCACGGGCGCATTACAAAATAGTCAAACGGCTGCTTGGAAAGAGGTAATTGTCCCTCTTAATGTGGACCCAAATGACACCATAAGGATCACCTTTTCCTATGTTCCCAAAACACTAGAACCAGGCCAACCCTTCTCGATAGACGACATTTCAATAGACTCCGGTCCATCGTGTGCTCGACCTAGATTTCCAAAGGCAGTATCAGTTTCAACAGTTGATGCAACTTTGAATTGGGTTGGAAACGTATCGAGTACTTATGAAATTCGATACCGTGAGTTTGGAACCCCAACTTGGACAACGGTGACCACCAACTCAAATACACATACGCTCACTGGATTAACCCCAAATACAAAGTACAGCTGGCAAGTGAGAAAGTCTTGTAGTATCACTGATCAAAGCCCGTGGGTAACTGGAATCCATTTCTTCACCGCCTGTACCGTCTTTGAAGCCCCTTATGAAAACAACTTTAGTGATAACCAATGGCAGTCTCCTAGCTCGATCGCTTTATCTGGGCAGATAGGTAACTGCTTTACTAGATTTGAAGATAATAGAAAGGGCTACTTCTGGACAGGTGCGCGATCAGGGTTTGACCATTTTGCGTTTACAGGACCGAATAATGATCATACCGGAGGTAGTAGCGGTTATTTATTTGCTCGGGCGAATAGCGCTGTGAATGATACTGCTACAATAGAATTTCCACCAGTCGCCCTTGGTCAATTACAATCGCCAGAGTTTTCCTTTTGGTACCATATGTTTGGTTCAAGTATCGGAGGATTAGATGTATATGCACGTACCCCTTCTACAAGCGATACCTTACTGCTCTTTCTTTCCGGTAGTCAGCAATCAAACTCAACGTCATCTTGGACTAAAAGCACAATATCCTTATCCGCATTTTCAGGAGATACCGTGATTATTACCATGAAAGCTCGTAAAATCCCAGGAACATTGTTCTTTCCACTATCAGCAGCAGTATGTATCGATGATATACTATATCAAGGTACAGGAAGCTGTGCAACTCCCACGGGTCTAGCTGCATCCAACATCACAGATAATGCCGTCGTATTAGATTGGACGGGTACCTCCTCAGTGAGTGTCTTAGAATACGGTCCGGTAGGATTTGCTTTAGGCTCTGGTCAAATCATCAGTCCCGTATCCTCACCCTATACCCTTACAGGACTTTCATCGAACACTGCCTACACGTTTTATATCAAAGACCGTTGCGGACAAAATCTGTTTAGCGCTAATGACACACTTCTAAATGTTCTAACGCTCTGCGGCGCTGTTCAGAGCCAATTTTCCATTGCTGGATCGGGACAATCGAAATCTTTTGACGCTTCAAACTCGCTAGGCGACGGATTGACATTCAACTGGGACTTTGGAGATGGCTCAACAGGAACTGGCCTAAATACAACCCACTTCTATGCGGTGCCCGGTACCTATACTGTAACCTTGGAGACCACAGATGCCTGTGGAAACAGCGATGTAGCGCAAACAACCATTACAGTTTGTCCAACGCTCTCGCCAAGTTTCACCGCAACCGCCACCGGTGGTACCTCATTCAACTTTGTTGCACAACCTCTCGGCATTAGCACCTATTCTTGGAATTTTGGAGATGGTACAGTAGCAACTGGCCCTACCGTATCTCATACGTACAGTTCCACCGGAACCTTTCCTGTTACGTTGACTTGTAGCGATAGTTGTGGCGGATTTTACACATTTATTGATACGGTTTCTACTTGCCCAACACTTAGCGCAAACTTTACCTTTAATATCACTTCATCCGGAGCGAACGGAATGCTCGTATCCTTCTTTGCAACAGTCACGGGCAATCAAGGACTCATTTGGGACTGGGGAGATGGTACGCAAAGCAGCACCCTTGCGGCTAGTATATCCCACCAGTATCCAACTACCAATCTTAACTATACCATTACCCTAAAGGCATTTAACGAATGTGGCGATACCGTAACAACGGTCAGAACCTTGAATGAGATTGGTTTCCCAGAAAACAATCTAGCCGACATTCGTTTGCACCCAAATCCAACGACCAACTCACCTGTTCAAGTGGAGTTTACCAAAATAACCTCAGGTTCCTACCAGCTCCTCGATCCATCAGGAAAAAGCATACAATACGCTACTTTCGAAAACTGCAGTAGTATCACTATACCCGTTCAAGATTTAGCATCGGGCACTTATGTGCTGCGTCTGAATACATTAAAGGGTACCTACAATCAACTATTGTTCAAGATATAAGAGAATGTAGATGAAAAAAAGACCCACCATTAAAGCGGTGGGTCTTTTTTTGTCGGGATGACAGGACTTGAACCTGCGACCGCACGGCCCCCAGCCGTGTACTCTACCACCTGAGCTACATCCCGATGTGCTGCAAAAATAATTCACAGCCAGAAGCTGTACTACTCGTGCAGCATGAATTCATGAAGGACGCGAATCCACTCTTCGCTAGAGATGTCCCAGCGCAAACCGTGTCCGGCGCCTTCGTAAACAGCTTCAACGTAGTAACTGCCTTGATGCTCGGACATTGCTGCGCGCGCATTAACGATCGGAGCAACATCGTCCTTAGTACCGTGCATCCAGAGCAATGCTCCAGGATAGTCCGCCATATTGGCACCTAGATCAAAATCATAACCTGTGATCATAGATGACGGCAGGCTCAAACCTGTCGCGTCTTGTAAAATAGCATCTGCCGAGCTTTGTGGTGTTTCCATAACGAGCTTCTCGATAGCAATAGGCGAATTCCCTGCGGCCGCTGGTCCTGCAGGAAGCGAACCTAAGCTGTTTGCGAAGACCATCATACGATCGCTCGTGAGACCTCGATCGACGAGCCATTCGAGGACTGCATCATAATCTGCTTGCATGCTCGCTGCATCTACGGTAGTGCCCGTACTCTTTCCATAGCCGCGGTAATCGTACATGATCACACCATAACGGTGCTGTGAACCTACATTTGCAAGGACGCCGATAGTAGACCAAAAATTGTCCATAGAAGGGCCATTACCGTGCAGATAGACGATGATGGTGTCGTTTTGGATTTGTGCGAAATCGCCCACAAAAACCCCTTGAATGGTGTCCGAGTCTGAGTAGGTTTCAAAACGGTGAATTTTAGATTCGTCCACGAGATACCCCGTTTCGAGGTTTGCATTCGTGAATTCATAGGTACCATCACCGGTCCAAAACAATGCACCGCCGATATCTTGGCAAGAAGTGAGCATGGCCGCCGCAGCGATTAATGAGATATACTTTTTCATCGTTTAAAAGTTTAAGGCTAATCCATAGTAAAATCCTCTTCCGCCTAATCCCGCTATTCCTGGGACTTCAGCTTGAGGGACCATCAGCTCTCGTGAAGGATTGACCAATTTATATTCGGCCTGTACCTCCAACCATTTGTACCTAAAACGGTACCCTGCACCCAGCGAAGGTGCCAAGATTTGACCTTGACCATAACGAGAAAGAAACCAGGTCGGATCGACCCAAGTATTCGCACTCAGGTGCGCTATGTGCGGTCCTTTTTTCCAATACATGTTCGCTCCAGCATCTGGATACAGTCTAAAATCGCCGTTGCGAGCGCTCATAAAGGCATTGGCACCATAGCTGATCGAATAGCCCGGCATCCAACCTTTCGGCGCTACGAGGCCTTTGACCACGCCTCCTTCAAACTGCATGGCGCCAAAAAGCGACGAGGAAAGTCCCATTCCGCCATAAATCGTACGGTTGTTTGACACGCCTTTTGCTGCATAAACGCCAAGAACAGGCAGGCTTCCTTCGTTTATCTGTGGTCGACCTAAAGTCGCACCGGCTTGCCAATTTCCTTGCTCCAATGGCGCCACTATTTTAGAGGGTGCGCAGGACACTGCGAAGTAGCCTAACGCTATGGCAATGAGTGGTTTAATGTTCATAATTGGGTCTTTATTAAGATTCTCTATTCGTGAATAGCAAGCGGGTATAAAAACATCGACTTTTTAGTCCTAAATTTGGCACCTTAAACACGAATACAATGGAACAACACGATTGCATCATTATCGGTTCAGGACCCGCAGGCTACACAGCCGCAATATACGCAGCTCGCGCAGATTTGAAACCCGTCATGTATATGGGCCTTCAGCCGGGCGGTCAGCTTACCACAACCACGGAGGTAGACAACTTCCCTGGGTACCCGCAAGGAGTCGACGGTAATGCAATGATGGAGGACCTCAAAAACCAAGCAGAACGCTTCGGTACTGACGTTCGTTTCGGCCTTGTAACCAAGACGGAACTTAATAAAGAAGTCGGCGGATACCACACCATCACCATCGATGACAGCACTCAGGTTCAAGCAAAAACCATCATCATTTCTACGGGTGCATCGGCCAAATACTTGGGTCTTCCAGCGGAAGAAAAGTTCATGGGCTTCGGCGTTAGCGCTTGTGCCGTATGTGACGGATTCTTCTACAAAGGACAGGAAGTTGTGGTCGTAGGTGCCGGGGATACAGCTGCTGAAGAAGCGACTTACCTTGCAAAGCTTTGTCCAAAAGTAACTATGCTCGTTCGTCGCGATGCCATGCGCGCTTCTAAGGCCATGCAAAACCGCGTGTTGAGCACAGACAATATCGAGGTGCTTTGGAATACAGAAACGGTGGATCTTTTAGGAGACGACAAAGGCCTTACTGCCGTTAAAGTGAAAAACAATCAAACCGGTGAAGAGAAAGACATTCCTGCCCAAGGATTCTTCGTTGCGATCGGTCACAAGCCGAACACAGACATCTTCAAAGGCCAGTTAGAGATGGACGAAACTGGATACATCATTACCAAACCAGACTCTACAGCAACGACCTACCCTGGTGTTTTCTGTTCAGGTGATGCGCAGGATAAGATCTTCCGTCAGGCGGTTACTGCTGCTGGAACGGGCTGTATGGCAGCTTTAGAAAGCGAGCGCTACTTAGGCGCTTTAGGCCATTAGAAACCAAAGAATTTTACCGAGTCCCCTACTCGTCCTTGCGATGTGTAGGGGACTTTTTTGTGCCCAATTCCCGAACGTCCACCCACAACTGACTAGGCACCCAGCGCTTCTCTAATGTGACAAACAGCTCGACCCCGTCCACCAGCTCAGGAAATTTCACGGACTGATCCGCAGGACCCAAGACGATCCGCTCTATTTGCGTTCTTCCCTGATACGAATACGCCACCCACTGGTATCCATCAGGTACATCTGCAGCGGACCAGCGCCCGTCCTCCCCTTGCGTCAACTCGGTCGAACTAAGGTCGTCTACCACCCGAGTCATTTTCGAAAACGGGGTACCTGGTACCCGTTGACCTAAGCCAGCCCTGTTGTAAATGGAAACGGTATCCTTTGGAAAAGGGTATGGTCGAAGATTGAATTGGCTCAAACGAATCCCCGGATGCATCAGCGCATACGACGACGTTTTATGGTAATACTCGTACAATGCCGCGTCTTGGTAACTGTTTAAAAACACAACGGCACCCTCTTCTTCGATCGCTGCCACCTCGGTCCTAAAATGAGTGTTCAAACCCAGTATTGTGCGTATACCAGGCACTACAAACAGCAGGTGCAACACCGCAAACACTAAGGCCAAAGCCGGCACCCTCGTTCGGAATTTCGCTGATTTCCACACATTCCCTGGTATAGAAGGCACTACCCAGAGCAGCACTAGCGACCAGTGCACTTCCACACTGCCCCGAATGCCGGCCCACAACATCAGTGCTACGGTCATTAGAGAAAGTGCCTGAGCCCAGCGCGGTAGCGATTTAAAGCATACCACAACAGGCCACCACAGTACTCCGAGCAATGCAAATACCCCCACCAATTCATACCACGGTTTTCCAGTTACAAATCTGCCTTGCAAATGATACCTGAAAGTCACCCAGTCGTGCTGGTACTGCCACCACAAATGCGGCAACAGCAGTAGCGCCCCAACACCTATC
>CATITW010000096.1 GCA_949547975.1 Cryomorphaceae bacterium
ATCATCAACCCGGACGGCGCGGCTACTTGGGCCATTACTGACGTCGACGGACCTACTGGTGCAAAAACCGGCGCTGCCTACATGGAATACTTCAACTACAGCTCAACAGGCGAAGTCGACATTCTTCAAAGCCCGAAGTTTGACATCACCGGCTATACCCAGCCGACCCTGATGTTTGACCTCAGCTACGCCCCCTATTCGTCGCAATACACGGACGAGCTCGCAGTTCTAGTCAGCACCGATTGTGGCTCCACCTTTGACACGGTCTACTACAAATTGGGCGCAGACCTCGGAACTACCACAGCCTCGACGAGTGTCTTTATCCCGAACGGATTGACCGACTGGAGAACAGACACCGTGGATCTAAGCAACCTTTCCGGTTCAAACTTCCTCACGTTCCAGATCATGGGTATCTGTGGCTACGGAAACCACCTGTACATCGACAACATCCGTGTGATCGATCTTGGTGGGACACCTTCTACGGCAACCTTAGATCTTCCTTCAGCCATTTGTGAAGACCAGCCCTTCAACTTCGCGCTCACTACTACAGACACTACTCTTAGCGGCGAGTTTATTCTCAACCGCTCCGGATCTTCGCTTTCGAGCAGGTTTAATGGCCTCGGCGCCCACACGACCACCCTGAACATTGCCCGCGACTACTACTTAGAGTACGTGTACTACGACGCTACAACTTTCGTTGCAGATAGCGCACTACTGATCCCAGGAGCGAAACTGAATGCGAACTACAGCTTGGCGCTTACCAGTGGTTTGACCTACAATTTCACTGACGCCTCCACCCCTGCGCCGAGCGCATGGTTCTGGGAGTTCGGCGATGGCACTACGAGTACTCTGCAAAACCCGACGCACACCTATGCGAGTACGGGGTCGTACGAAGTAAAATTGGTCGTGACCACAGATTGTGGCCTGGACAGTACTTCTACTACCTTCAACAATATCGGTCTGGATGAAAATGGACTGGCACAAATGCTGTTCTACCCGAATCCTACGCAAGATGTATTGAATATTGCGATGAGTCCATCGGAAGAATTGGCCACGGTAACGGTGTATGACATGACCGGTGCCCTACTCTTTACCTCGAGTATGCAGACCACAGGAGCACAACTTCAGCTGCACCTTGAACAGCTGCCGAGCGGTATGTATCAGGTAGAAGTGCAGTCCGATCTGCGCACTACTCGAACAACGATCAGCAAGCTGTAACGGCCTGCTGAATTTCTCCTTAAAGCCCCTTTGCTTCCATAAGCTTAGGGGCTTTTTTTATGCCTTAACGGGTGAACGGCGAGTAATCAATCGCAGACCGAGGTAAGTGATCGCACCATTGTACAAGAGCAGCTCAAAACCGATGCTGTACCCCACCGTAGGTGCCCAAAGACTGAGGCCATAAGTCAGTAGTGGTGCGGCAATACATACCGGAAGAACCCACCATTGACGCAGATTCGCTTTGGAGGTTAACGCCAAGACAAACAGACCGAGGAGCGGCCCGTAGGTATAACCTGCTGCGGTAAATAAACTCGAGATGATGCTATCCGCCTCTAACGAATAGATTAGCGTCATCACTACCAAAAGTACGGCCATAAAACCGACATACACCATTTTACGTGTTTTCGTAGATCCTTTCGGGCTGAGGCTGAGAAAATCGATGCAAAAGGCGGTGGTTAACGAAGCCAAAGCACTATCGGCGCTGGAGAATGCTGCAGCGAGTAGGCCGAGAAAGAACATAACACCCAGTACGGCAGGAAGCTCAGGACTTTGTGCCACAAGGGCAAAGAGTTTGTCTCCGGTGGCAGTGATGCCTTGGAGCTCTGCAAAGTCGGTGAGCAAGATCCCCAGCGAAAGGAACATCAGGTTCACAAAAATCAAGGTAACTCCGAGCAGTACCATGTTCTTTTGCGCATTTTTAAGCTTGCTTACCGTGAGGTTCTTCTGCATCATGTCTTGGTCCAAGCCGGTCATGGCAATAGCGATAAACATACCGCCAAGCACCTGTTTCCAGCCGGCTTTCGAAGTTCCGCTTTGGAAAAAGTACCAGTCTTTGTGCGAAGTGAGGTACTCTGAGATACTCACCTCGGCAGGTACAACCGCCTCTGCTACGAAATAAAACGTGAGGCCTGCCGCGAGCAGCATCAAGGCCGTTTGCAGCGTGTCTGTAATGACGATCGTGGCGATACCACCCGTAGCGCTGTAAAGGGCGATAAGGGCCAGTAACACAACCGCGGTTATGATAAAAGGAATTCCCAGCGGATCACAAATCATCAGCTGCACGACCATAGTCACGATGTACAAGCGAGCGGATGCGCCCACTACTCGGGAGATCAGGAAGAACAACGAACCGGTTTGGTACGACTGCTGCCCCAGGCGCTGTCCCAAGAAGGAATAAATACTGATGACATTATAACGGTAGTAGACCGGCAAGAGCACAAAGGCGATCACCAAATACCCCAGGAGAAACCCAAAGACCATCGGCAGGTACGTCAGTCCTGAGGAAGCCGTCCAG
>CATITW010000097.1 GCA_949547975.1 Cryomorphaceae bacterium
AAGAGGGTGCGACACTTGATGATATTTGGTTTGATTTAAATTGTTCTCCTGATGAGCTCAAATCCTAGAAGTTTAAAAATCGTTTATATGGGTACCCCAGAGTTTGCGGTACCTCCTCTTGAGGCCTTGGCGGCTTCTCATCATGAGATCGTAGGTGTCGTGACTGTAGCAGATAAGCCTGCAGGGCGCGGAAGAAAGATTCAAGAAAGTGCCGTTAAAAAAGCAGCAAAGGTGCACGGGTATAAAATTCTGCAGCCTACCAACCTTAAGGACGACGAATTTATTTCCGAGCTCAGCGACCTTCAAGCAGATCTGTTCATTGTGGTTGCCTTTCGAATGTTGCCAAAGATGGTTTGGTCGATGCCGGAATTGGGTACGTTTAACCTGCATGGATCGCTACTTCCGAAATACCGGGGTGCTGCGCCGATCCATTGGGCGATCATTAATGGCGATGAGAAAACAGGATTGACGACATTCTTGCTGGACGAAAAGATCGATACGGGCAATATCGTTTTGCAACGCGAACAGGAAATTTTACCGAACATGACCACTGGCGAGCTGCATGACGCACTTTTACCTCTGGGGGCGGACATGGTGTTAGAGACGGCGAATACAATCGCTGAAGGAAGCTTTACAGCTTTACCACAAGAGGAGCGTTTGGTGAGTCATGCGCCAAAGTTGAATAAAGAGAATTCTCGCTTAGACTTCTCAAAGAGCCCGAAAGAATTGGTCGCCCAAATTCATGGACTAAACCCCTTCCCTGGGGCATATTTTGGGGACATCAAATTCTTTAGAGCGGCCCTTACTGAAGAGCAAAATCCAAGTGAAACGCCGAAACTTGACGTTCGAAACAAGCTGTTAATGCTCGATTATAAAAAAGGAAGTGTTCAAATACGTGAGTTAAAGCCAAGCGGTAAGCGACTTATGAGTGCTACGGACTTTATCAATGGTATGAAAACGAACCAAATCGAGTTGTAATTCGTAAGTATTTTAACTCTCCAGCGCTGTTTAAGAGAAATAATTCATCATTTAACCTAACTTTTTTTCGTGGAAAGCCCGAAAACACTTGCGTACATGAGATTTTCAGCTATATTTGAAAAGCATTCGTTAATTAATCAACTATTTAAAACTAATTGCAATGAACAAAGCACAATTGATCGACGCTATGGCAGCTGACGCTGGCATCTCTAAAGCACAAGCTAAAGCAGCTTTAGATTCTTTCACTGATAACGTAGGTGGTACACTTGCAAAAGGAGACCGTGTTTCTTTAGTAGGATTCGGTTCTTTCTCTGTTTCTGAGCGTGCTGCTCGTGACGGTCGTAACCCACAAACAGGTGCAGTGATCAAGATTGCTGCTAAGAAAGTAGCTAAGTTTAAAGCTGGCGCTGATCTTAACGGTAAGCTCTAATCATACGATTACTTCAAGAGTAAAAGAAATGCCTTCCAAATGGAAGGCATTTTTTTTGTCCCCTACTTTAAGGTTGTATACGATGTGTGTTCCAAACGCCTTCTTCAAGCGTATAGACCAAACGGTCGTGCAGACGGCCTTCTCTACCCTGCCAAAACTCATAGCGGGTGGGGCGAATCAAATACCCTCCCCAACCCTCTGGCATAGGAACGGGCGAACCCTCTGGGTGCTTTGCTATAAACGAATCAAATCTCGACTCCAAAGCCTCCCTGGATTCGATAGGTTCACTTTGATCCGAAGCTGCAGCACCTATTTGAGATAAATAAGGACGTGTGCTAAAATAGGCTTCACTCTCCTCCTTGTGGATTTTCTCAACACTACCGCTGATGCGTACCTGACGCTCTTGTTCACGCCAAAAAAAGAGGGATGAAACACCCTTTGATTGAGCAATGCTTTTCCCCTTAGCGCTGTTGTAATTGGTAAAAAAGACCAAGCCTTCGTCGCGTACTTCTTTCAATAGTACGATTCTGTTTTCCGGGAATCCCGACGGGTCTACGGTCGCGATAGCCATCGCATTGTAATCTTTAATGCCCAATTTCTGATACGACTCTAGCCAATTTTTGAATTGGTCCCCTGGCTCGTCCAAAACGTTTTGCTCGTC
>CATITW010000098.1 GCA_949547975.1 Cryomorphaceae bacterium
AGGTAGACGTCTGGAAGTTCCATGTTTCCGTAGCTGAATTTGTTGATCAGGTTGTCGTACATGATCTCCGTGTTCACCTTACCGTAATCGATTCCAGAGGCTCCAGATTTGTGTAATACCGGTACAAAGCGGTATGCCATACCTTCCAGCTGGAAGTAGTCGTTCAACCAGAAGTACGACTTCGGCGAATTCCCCACCGTGATGGAGAAGTAGATCGGGCGTGTCCAGTCGTTGTTCGCGATCAGGTCAATCACCATCAAATCGCGTTTCGTGATCACGTTACTTTTCCAATTCCAGTCGATGTAATCCAACACTTTCGCGCTGTCAGCAACATCCACTACACCATTCGCAAGAACGGCTTCCTTGTCGATAGAAATGCGCAACTTCTTCTGCGGATATAATGGCAATTCCTTGTTTCCACCCGTTTTGAATTTTACTTGGCTGTCGTCACGCTTCGTGAATTTGATAAAGTCTTTCACGTCCCAGCGGCCTTTCACGCCAAGGTCACGGTAGTACAATACATCACGTGTACCCTGTACATACTGGTTCCAGTCAAAGCTGAACGGCACAGACTCTCCGTCGTAAGCGGCGCGACGCTGCTGGTCGATGTACCAGTCGGTGTTCAGTAGCGAAAGGTTGACTACACGAACATCTGTACGGTAGCCTTCCACTTCTTGTACGTACCAGAGCGGGAAGGTGTCATTATCTCCGTTAGTAAACAGGATCGCGTTAGGATCACAACTGTCGAGATATGCTTTAGCGATATCGCGCGCCGTGTAGCGGTTGCTACGGTCGTGGTCGTCCCAGTTTTCAGCTGCCATGCGCACCGGTACAGCAATCATCGTTACGGTGATCGCGAGGTACGAGGCTACCTGAGGACTCATCTTCGTCCGAAGCGTGTCCCAAAGACCTAGTGCACCGATACCGATCCAGATGGCAAAGGCGTAGAAGGATCCAACGAAGGCGTAATCACGTTCTCTCGGTTCGAACGGCTTGTGGTTCGTGTAGACCACAATCGCAAGACCGGTAAGGAGGAAGAAGAGCGTTACGGCCCAAGCATCCTTATTGTTCTTTTTGTACTGGTACCACAGTCCGAAGATTCCCAGAAGGAATGGCAACATGAAATAGGTGTTGCGCGACGGATCGTTTTTCATGTGTTCCGGCAATTTTTCTTGATTCCCGATACGCATGGCGTCGAGGAATGGAATACCCGTGATCCAATTCCCTTTGCTCATCTCGTAGCGGTGTTGCGCATCGTTTTGACGACCGGAGAAGTTCCACATGAAGTACCTCCAGTACATTTTTCCGACTTGGTATTCGAAGAAGAATTTCACGTTCTGAGCGAAGGTGATCGGCTTCTTTTCATCGGTGATACCGACAATCTTCAAATAATTTTGCTTGTATTGCGGATCGTCGTTCCAGATACGCGGGAAGAATCCTTGGTATTTCGGGTCGTAGTTAGGCTTGCTGGCCTTCTTGTCGTCCGTCATCAAATATTTGCCCTCGATAGAAAGGTTGCCGCCATTTTCAGCCACATACGCTTCTGCCTCACTGGCCAATTTAAAAGCGGTTACCTGCTTCGGACCTTTCATCACTGCATATCCACGTTGGTACACCGGCTTCCCATCACTGAACGGGTCGTTGCGATCGTACGGAGCGTTAAAGCTTTTCCCATAAAGAATGGGCCAATCCCCATACTGTTCACGGTTGTAGTACGCCAAAAGTGACATCGCATCTTCCGGGTTGTTCTCATCAATCGGCGTATTTGCGTTCGAACGAATCGCCAAAATGATGAACGTAGAATAGCCCAAAACGATGAGCATCACAGCCAAAATAGACTGCTGCAACAGCGGCTTATTTTGTTTCTGCGTCCACATCAAACCGAACACTACCGCGCCGATCAAAATCAGCGAAGCAGCTACAGTTCCCGAGTGGAACGGCAGACCGATGTTATTGACAAAGAGGATTTCCAAGGTGCTGAACAAACGCAACACCATCGGAATGATAAAGGCAAAAACGATCGCTAAAACACCGATACTCGCTCCATTCGCAATGATGAACCCGTTGCGCGTCGTCTTTGGAAATTTCTTGAAATAATAGATCATGGCGATCGCCGGAATGGTCAAGAACACCAAGATGTGTACCCCAACCGAAAGCCCTACTAAATAAGCGATCAAGAGCAACCAGCGGTTCGCGTTCGGATCTTCGTCCACGGCTTGTTCCCATTTAAGCACGGCCCAGAATGCGGCAGCAGTAAAGAAGGAACTCATCGCATACACCTCGCCTTCCACGGCAGAGAACCAGAAACTGTCACTAAAGGTGTAGGCAAGCGCTCCCACAGCACCGGCTCCGAGCACGGCAATGATGGCAGCGTTGTCCAATTTTTCTTTTCCACCAAGAATTTTAGTCGACAGCGCGGTGATCGTCCAAAACAAGAACAAAATACTGAACGAGCTGCTGAGCGCGCTCAATCCATTCACCATTAACGCTTGATGTTCTGGGGCACTCGCGAGCTGGCCAAAAAGGTTCCCCATCAACTGGAAGAACGGCGCACCCGGAGGGTGACCTACTTGTAATTTCACGGAAGTGGCGATGTATTCCCCACAATCCCAGAAACTTGTAGTCGGTTCGATGGTCAAGAAATAGGTCGCTGTGGCGATGGCAAATACCAACCACCCTACGATCGTATTGAGCTTCTTATAATTCACTGGTACATTTTTTACGGGCCAATTTTATACACCAACCCTTTCTAAACGGCTCGAAAATAAGAAAATCCATCGCCACCTCTCCTCAAAACCATGTTAAACACGAATTTTTTGCTCAACTCTTTTTTGTCTTTTCTGAATTGACGTATATTTGCCCTCCCAAAAGGGAGAATTGTCCGATGGTGTAATGGCAACACTACGGTTTTTGGTACCGTCATTCTAGGTTCGAGTCCTAGTCGGATAACTCAGAGAAAGCCTCGCACGAAAGTGCGGGG
>CATITW010000099.1 GCA_949547975.1 Cryomorphaceae bacterium
AGTCAAGCGTCAGCGGCTCCTTAAAGGTAATATTTAGTAAGTTACCCGTGCTCTTCACAAACATACCTGTTTTATCGAAGGCTCGACGGAACCCATCGATAACAACGGGAACCACCACTGGGTTCAATTCTCGAATCAAATGCACGGTCCCGCGACGCCCCTTCACAAATGGACGGGTGGTGCCTTGCGGAAAGGTGATGGTCCAGCCAGTTTCCATGGCCCTTTTGATATTTTCTATGTCTTTTGGATCTACTGCACGGTTCACGTTTTTTCCCGCCTCACGCCAAGTACGCTTGATGCTCACCGAGCCCGCATATTGCATGAGCTTAGGCAGCAATCCGCGTTTCATGGTTTCGGCGGCTGCCACAAAAAAGATGTTCATTTTCGGACGGAACAGCGTAAAGAACGGCACCCGGTTGTAGACCTTATTTTCTGCCGCATTGAACACCTGATACATGGCGCTCACATCTGCGAAATACGTTTGGTGGTTGGACACAAACAGCACACCGCGCTCCGGAAGATCTTTGAGCTTATCTCCACCTACGATCTGAACGCTGTTGAGACGGAAAAATCGGTACCAAGTCACGAGACCAAAGACAAAGATGACCGCCCTTTTGATCAGTAAATTGTAGCCGAAGCTGTCTTTTTTGAATGGATTCAAAGTCATGTGTGATTCGCTATGCTTGTGCTAACGGAGCGCAAATATAACGCTTAAGAAAGTAGGGCTACGAATTCTGCCGTCATCATCGCCGTCGCACCCCAAATCACCTCACCCTGATACAAATACGCCGGGACTTGCTCCTTCCTTGTCTTAATCTTGATGGTCGTTTCTCCCACCAATTCATCGGAACAAAGCGCCTCCAAAGGAAGCGAAAACGTATGGGCAACTTCCTTAGGATCCAGCACCAATTCTGGCCGCTCCTTCCCAAAACTCACAAACGGATGCACCATAAAATCACTCGGTGGAATGTACAGCGGACTCAAGGCGCGGACGATCTCCAAATCCTCAGCGCGTAAACCCACCTCTTCCTGAGCCTCCCGCAAGGCCGTCTCAAGCAAACTTCCATCTGTGATCTCCACCTTGCCGCCAGGAAAACTAACCTGACCGCCGTGGGTCCCATCATACGCAGGGCGCCGCATGTACAGCACCTCCAAATCTCCTTCGGATGGAAAGACATGAATCAGCACCGCAGCCTGCTTGGCACCAGCCACTCGATCAGCGCCCGGCATCGTCATTTTTCGATACCACGGCATCATCGCTTCTCCCAGTCCTTCCACCGGAAGCGTACGCTGCTGCATGTCAAAAAGTCGTTTTCGATTCATTATGCAATAAAAATACCCACGAAGTTGGGCAGCCCATCGTTGCGCTGTATTTTTGTTTTCTATCACTCCCTAAAACCTGATAGCATATGACTATTACCCAATTCAAATACATCGTTGCCGTAGACAACCACCGCCACTTCGCAAGGGCTGCAGAAGCTTGTTTTGTTACGCAGCCTACGCTCAGCATGCAGATCCAAAAGCTAGAAGAAGAACTGGACATTCTCATTTTTGACCGCAGCAAACATCCGATCGTGCCGACACCACTAGGCGAAAAGCTGATCGACCAAGCGCGAAAAGTGATCTATGAGTCTGACGTGCTCGAAAATATGGCGAAGCAAATCAAGGGGTCCTTTGAAGGAGAACTCAACCTCGCAGTCATCCCGACCATTGCCTCTAGCTTGTTGCCGAGATTCATTCCTGAATTCACAAAAAAATACCCGAAGATTCGTCTGCGTGTGGAGGAATTGAAAACTGAAGATATGATCGAAGCGCTTCGAACGGACCGCATCGATGTCGGAATTGCAGCTACTCCGTTGGAAGAAAAGGGCATCATCGAACAACCCTTGTACTATGAGCCTTTCATGGCTTTTGTTCCGCAGTACCACCCGATGAATAAGGATACGTTTTTACTGGCCTCTGAGATCAATGCGAAAGAGCTCTTACTCCTGAACGAAGGACACTGTTTTAGAAATAGCGTCTTGAAGATTTGTAATGCCCAAGAAACGGCCACGACAGGGCTGAACATGGAAAGCGGAAGTTTCGACACACTGGTTAAACTTGCGCACCGTGGGCTGGGTATGACTCTGCTGCCCTACCTGACAGCGATCGATCTTCCAGAAAAGTACCGTCCTTTCGTAAAACCGATCGCAGAACCTACCCCTTCACGGGAGATCAGCTTGCTGCACTCTAGAACACAGCTGAAAATGGAGTGGATCCATGCCATGGGCGATTTGATTAAAGCAGGTATGCCGGAAAAAGTCTTAGAAAAACCGGAACGTCTAGTTAGCCCATAAAGCTTAGGGCGTACGCAAGAGCGGTAAGGACCGCTACAGCGATCACGTTCAGTACTGCACCCCGCGCCATCATGTACGGCACGGTGAGCTTACCTGTGGAGAAGACAATCGCGTTTGGAGGAGTCGCCATGGGCAGCATGAACGCACAGCTCGCCCCTAATACGAGCGGCAACGCAAGGAGTTCCATAGGGATATCAAAGGCTACAGACAGGGTTAACACCAGTGGAAGCAAGGCACTCACTAGCGCCATGTTGCTTAAAAATTCCGTAGCAAATACCCCAAGAACGGCCATGACAAGGAGCCAGAAGAGTACAGAGGCGCCTTGGAAAGACTGAAGGAATTGGCCCATGTGATCAAACCAAACGCTGGACTGTAAGGTACCCGCAAGGGCTAAACCACCGCCGAATAGTACAAGGATTCCCCACGGCAGCGCAGTAGTATCGCTCCATTCCAAGATCGGCTTTCGCTCCGCAGTCAGGCTGAATAAAAGAACAGCACTCAATAATGAAATGCCGGTATCACTCCATGCGATATGCTCGGAGAGGCTGCCTAAATAGGGGCGGATGATCCACAACAAAGCGGTACCCGCAAAGATGATGGCCACCCGTTTCTGCACGGGAGTGAGACCTCCTAGTCGTTCCCATTCGGTTTGAATCCAAGCGGCGGTGTCCTTGTTTTCTTGTAAAGAAGAAGATACGGGAAGACTGCGGCGCAATAGTACAAAGGCCACGGTTCCGATCAGTAGTGAGGCACTCAGGCCGATCGGGAGCCATTCGACAAATCCGATTTCTCGGGAGAATTGGTCGCTGAGGAATCCAGCGAAAATCATGTTCGGAGGTGTACCGATCAGGGTAGCCATACCTCCGATGTTCGCACTCCAAGCGATACTCAGCAAGATCGGTCGGCTCATCGCCTCAGATTTCGCCTTGGGAAGTACGGCAAGTACACTTGTAGCAATAGGCAACATCATGATCGAGGTTGCCGTGTTTGAAATCCACATAGACATGAAGCCCGTAGCCAGCATAAAACCTAACAGTAAACCGCTATTGCCAGTGCCTGTTTTACGTAAAATCCATAAAGCGATTCGGTAGTGCAGTTTGGTCTTTTCAAGCGCTAGTGCTAGGACAAATCCGCCAAAAAATAAATACACGAGCGGATGGGCGTAGTAGGCCCCCATGGATTTCGCTTCAGTGATGCCAAAAAGGGGGAATAACAGTAGGGGCAGCAGCGCAGTGACCGCGAGATGTACCGTTTCACTCATCCACCAGATGAGCATCCAAAAAGCGATGCCGAGCAGCGTGTATTCAGCCGAAAATGCTCCGTACCACGAAAAAAGAAATGCGACGATGGGCCCAAGGGCACGAATGAGGAGTGTACTTTTGCTCATGAAAAATGTGCACTATGAAATTGGTTTTTGCTACGCATAATGCGAACAAGTTACAAGAGGTCAGGGAATTATTGGCGCCAAAATATGAAGTTATTGGACTTACGGAATTAGGCGACCATGAAGACATCCCGGAAAACGAACCCACACTGCAAGGCAATGCACTGATCAAGGCACGCACCATTTGGAAAAAATACGGACTGAGCTGCTTTTCCGACGATACCGGACTCGAGATCGATGCACTCGACGGTGCCCCCGGAGTATACAGTGCCCGATACGGTGGACCCGAAAAAGATCCGGAGCAAAACATGGCGAAGGTTTTAAAAGAACTCAAAGGCAACGATGATCGTAGCGCAAGATTCCGCACGGCTGTAGCACTCATTCTAAATGGCGAAGAGCATGTATTTAACGGCATTGTAGAGGGCCACATTCGCACCGAAAAAAGTGGTGCAAAAGGTTTCGGATACGACCCGATTTTTCAACCAGCAGGCTACAACATTACATTTGCTGAGATGGACAGCGCAGAAAAAGGGCGAATCTCACATCGAGGACGTGCGATCGCTGCACTTGTTGAGTTTTTAGCCTAAAAACGGGACGAATCCCCATTTTCAAAAGCCTTTACTCCTCTTCTGCTTCGATTTCCTCCGGACGATTAAAAAAGCTGAAATTTACGTGACCGTATCGACGGTGCTCCACAAAACCGGGCAAATGACTCAAATCTGTCTGGTCGCTGTGCTCGATAATGGCCTCTCCACCTTCTGCTATGAGCTCATTCTGTATGATCCCTGTGGCCAATTCTTCATACCCCTCAAAATCATATGGGGGATCCGCAAAGACAATATCATATTGCGTAACAGCTCGGCGCACCCACATCAGTGCATCGCCTTGTACCGTCTGAATATCTACCCCGAGCTCCTCAGCAGTTTTTGAGATAAAGCGAACACACTGCTTATTCATGTCGACACATGTCAACTCTAGCGTCCCACGTGAGGCAAACTCATAGCTGATATTTCCCGTACCTGCAAACAGGTCTAAAACACGTAAATCCTCGAAATAATAGCGGTTGTTCAAGATGTTGAACAAGGCTTCCTTTCCAAAATCCGTGGTCGGACGTGACGGCAAATCTTTCGGTGCCATGATGCGCTTGCTGCGCCATTTTCCACTCACTATTCTCATAAACGTAACAAAAGAGCATACGCTCCGGGATCCCAACCCTGCATGGCACTAGAAATCTGTGCCCAATTTTTAGATTTAAATAGACTTACCTCGGCAAAATAAGGGGCAATAAACTCCTTATAACTCGCCGCCTCAAAGCCGCTAAGCTCCAATTTTAAGGTCGCCCTGTCGTACCCAAGCTGCTCCACAGCATTCCCTAAATGATAGATGAACTCTTGCTGGTCCGCACACGGATAACTATTGACCAATTCCCATTTTCCTTCCTTTGCTGCCAGAAACAACATGCGACTGCCGAGCAAATGCACCCAAACCTCTTCGCCTTGTTTCGGAGATAGGGCCTCCATCTGTGACAACCATAAATGTTGCACCTCAGCCTTCGTTGTGCTTGCTAGGGCTTTCTCCTCCTGTGAAACCAGCGCTAGTACCTCCATACCAAGCTTTGCTGAGCGGTCCGTATAATTCACGTTCCCACCGAGCAACTTCGCTGCCCACTCTGCCGTGTCCGAAGCAAACGCCTCAGGCAACAGGGTAGCGTTATCGAAAGCCACGATGAGTTTCACCTGGGAAGGACGCTCCGGAAAACCACCCAATACTTCCTGCAACGGATCGGCTCCGAGCTCTTGTGCTGGAATAAACCCGGTCATATACACTTGACGGGTGGTTATGTGACGTACCAAAAAAGAAAGTCCATCCTGAGCATACAGGATGGACAATACACTTTCCTCTGCCTTCGCGTTTTGGAAGGCGGGATCTATATTATTCTGCTTTACAGTAAGAGTTCTCGTAGTTACCACTGATAGTAGGTTCTGTTAACGACCCGATCGTCAAAGACGTGTTTTCCACTTTACTAAACGCTTGCGGGTAGGTGGAAGCAATATCGGCAAAAATCGTTTTGTAAGGAGCGCTTACCTCGAAAGTTGCTACATCCACACCGTTCTTAGTAATTTGACCTGCGTCCATCGTAAAAGTAGAATCCGTACCGTTAATGGTTCTCAAAGTTTGAGCATCAAAGCCTTCTCCGAACAAAGCGACAGCAACCGGCTCTTGACCTAAGACACGGATGATGACTGAATCCTTATTCATGTCCTTCTGATAGATTTTATCGTAGTACATGAAGTTGGTATCCTTACGCTCAATAATGTTGATGACACCTGTATCTACGAATCCAACCAACTCATCGATCGAAGCCGAGAATGCACCATTTTCGCTCTTGTACGCCAATTGCGCTTCGCGAATGCTTTCCAACTGCTCAGTCACATCACACAAACGTGTGCGCTCAATGCGTTGAAATTTAATAGGTTGCATAATACTGTTGTAAATACGAACAGTTAAATAAGCTGAAAGTAGGATGAGAACTACTTTGATTCCGAGTTGTACCTTTGAATTCATGGACTAAATCAACGTTTATGGCCTCAAAACTACAATAATTTTTAATTGCTCGCACCCCAATCTACATACTCTGACCTAAAAGGTTTCTTTCCTTTTGAACCGACACCGGATCAGGACCTTTTGCTGCGTAAACTCGCCGTGTATTTGAGTATCAAAAGAATCCTTCCAGAGGTCATGATCGTAAAGGGGTTTGCAGGAACCGGTAAGACGACGATTCTCCGTAGTGTGGTAGCCTTGCACCGTAAACACGGAAAGAAAATTGTCTTGATGGCACCTACCGGTCGTGCTGCCAAAGTGCTGAGCGGAGCAACCAAAAGGAGTGCCTACACTATCCATCGCTCGCTCTACAGACCCCGCGTCGGATCTGGGGGTACAGCAAGTTTTGTGCTGGCAAACAATCCACACAAGAACACCACTTTTGTCATCGACGAGGCAGGTTTGGTAGCCACTAGAAACGACAGCACCCTCGGCGGAAATTCATTGCTGGACGATCTGCTAGAATTTGTATTTACGGACCCCTCAAACAACCTTATCCTCGTGGGGGATCCAGCTCAGCTGCCCCCGGTAGGTCAACCGCAAAGCCCTGCATTATCTGCAGACTACTTTCTAGGCTCGGGAATCAATGCGACGGAGCAGACCTTGAGAAATGTGACCCGTCAAGCGCTCGATAGTCATATCTTAAAAAATGCCACTTTGCTGCGCACACTGATCGAAGAAGACAGCAGCGAACTGCCGTTGTTAGAGGCTGGCCCTGACCTGATCCGGGTAGAAGACGGTTACCAATTGCAAGATATTTTCGAGGAACTCTACAGCGGCAGTAGCGAGGGCAGCACCATGGTCGTTCGAAGTAATAAAAAGGCGAACAGTTACAACCAAGGCATTCGAGGGCGGATTAAATTTCAGGAGGATCAGATTTCCGCCGGTGACCAATTCATGGTCGTAAAAAACAACTACTTCTGGCTCCCTGAAAAAAGCAAAATGGGCTTCATTGCAAATGGCGAGATCGGCGAGGTCAAGTCGATCCGAAACATTCACGAGCGCTACGGCCTCACCTACTGCGAAGCGACCGTTTGGTTTGTCGACTACCCCGAAGAAGCTGCGATAGACGTCCTGCTCAACCTCACCACACTCACCACTGAAGGACCTGCGCTGAGTGCTGCACAGAACAACAGTCTGTACGAGCAGATGATGGCGAAATACAGCTACCTCAGCAGCAAAAGCAAAAAGTACGAAGCTGTTAAGAATGACCCGTACTTCAATGCGTTGCAGGTGAAGTTTAGTTATGTCATCACCTGTCACAAAAGCCAAGGTGGACAGTGGGAACAGGTAGTGATCGAACACCCCTATTTACCAGACGGCCCCTCTCCCATCTACTACAAATGGCTGTACACGGCCTTAACGCGTGCGAGCAAAAAAGCATTTCTAGTGGGATTCCCACCGAATTGGTTTGAAGAAGTATCTTAGCACATTCTTAAAACAGAAGTAAAGAACCACATGAAATATACCATAGCAAAACTGGTGTTTTGGATCAGCGGATGGAAACTTGATGCGACTCCAGAACTCCAGAAAAAATCCTTTAATACTGTCACGATAGCCGCGCCGCATACGTCCAATTGGGACATCGTATATTCTTTGGGTGCCTTTTGGCTGATGCGCATGCCCGTAAAGTTTTTGATCAAGGACTTTTATATGAATTGGTACTTCTTTGGTTTTTTTAAATGGCTTGGCGGCATCGGTGTGAACCGCAAACAACGCTCCAACCTCGTGGAAACAAGTGCCCAAATTTTGCGCGAGACGGACTTTAACCTGATGATCTCACCAGAAGGGACTCGCAAACGAGTAGATCAGTGGCGCATGGGCTTTTACCACATCGCTAAACAAGCAAACGTTGGCATTTCCCTGGGGTATTTGGATTATGCCAAAAAATCGGCGGGACTCTTAGATGTGGTAACTGTCGGTGAACTAGAGGATACTTTAAATCAAATTCAGGCCATATATAAAGAAGTACAGGGCAAGCAACCGGGGCTCTACAACCCTAACATCTACTAAGCCGTCGTGGATTTCCCTGATCTTAATTTCCCCGAAGCCATTTCCGAGCACATCCAAACGCGCGTACAAGAAGAACACCGTCAAATTTGGGACTTCGTTCGCAAAAAATGGCTCGTAGCAACGCCTGAAGAATGGGTGCGTCAGCATACCCTTGCCTACCTTCAGCTTTTAGGGTATCCGGCTTCTTTAATGGCCATCGAAAGTGGGCTCATCACAGGACATAAACTTAAACGCAGCGATGCGCTCATCTATAAAGGGGGCAAGCCTTATATTTTAGTCGAATGCAAGGCGCCGCACGTAAAACTGAGTCAAGCGACCTTTAATCAGGCGTTCAACTACAACACTGCACTTCGAGCGCCATTTATCTATCTGACCAATGGCCTCCAGCATCTATTTTGGGACTGCTCTTCGAACGCACAAATGGCTGCGTTGCCGAACTATCAAGGGTAAACCGTTACCTCTAGCGCAAACGGTCTAGTGAACGGATTTTTTTCTCATCGTTCTGGATTCCCTTCGAGGCCATAAAGGCAAGTACTACAAGGATAAATGGCATGATGGCTCCCCAACTTGCAGAAGCTGCAGTAGAATTGATCAAATAAATCAAATACCCGAGAACGATCAAACTGACCAGCATACCGAGGCGCACGACGAGCAGTTGCAGGTTGCGGTTCTTAAACAACAAAATGGCTCCACTAAAAAGTGCCATGCATGTTCCAAAACCGCCAAAAGAACCCGGATGCGCGGTAGCAGCAAAGAAAGTACCGTCCAACTGGTACAACGGTAGAAAGAAAGCAGATACAGCGCTAATGATCGCTGCTGCAAATAGATATAACGTCTGAATGCGTTGAATCATCCTTTGAAGTATTTAATAAAGTTCTAAAAAAACAGTACTGCAAGGTAGTTAGTAGCGCGGAAACTCTTTATTATTGTAGTCAGAAAGACCGGACGACACCATTCGTGTGAACGTCATTTGAATATCTATTTCCACAGAACATGTTGAGTGAAAAGGATTTGCAGGCTCGCAAATTGCCTGAATTAAAAGAATTGGGCACCTCATTATCTATTCCTAAAGCCAAATACCTCAAAAAAGGAGAGCTCGTCGAAGCTATTCTGCAGGTTACCGGTCAGAAAGATACCGCTAGCGCAGAAGCTTCTTCCGCGCCCGCTAAGCCGCAACAACAAGAGCAATCTGCTCCAAAACCGCAGCAGAACCGCAATGAAACGGGTACTGCTCCTGGTGAAAAACCACAACGCGGACCGCGCAAACCCAACGAACGTAACGATCGTGGAGAACGCAAGGAAAGACCGCAACAGCACCGAGGCGAAGGTGGTAAAGAGAAGACTCCGAACCCGCAAGGCAACGAGCGCAACGACCGCAATAAAAATCGCAACGAGCGCAATGATCGTAATGCGAAAAACAATGATAACCGTAACGAGAATCGTAGAAAACGTCCAAAGGAATTCCATTTCGAAGGCATCATCGCTAATGAAGGTGTTTTGGAAATCATGCCTGACGGCTACGGATTCCTCAGAAGTTCAGATTACAATTATTTGAACTCACCGGATGACATTTACGTAAGTCAAAACCAGATTCGCAGCATCGGTTTGAAAACTGGTGATACCGTAAGTGGTGAAGTACGCCCTCCTCGTGAAGGTGAAAAATACTTCCCGCTCGTTAAGGTAAACAGTATCAACGGGCGTACACCGGAGTATGTTAGAGACCGTGTTTCTTTTGAACACCTTACCCCCTTGTTCCCGGACGAGAAGTTTGACATCACCACGCGCCAGTCTTCAGTATCTACCCGCATCATCGATCTGTTCTCTCCCATCGGTAAAGGACAGCGCGGTTTGCTCGTCGCACAACCGAAAACCGGTAAAACCACTTTGATGAAAGAGGTGGCGAATGCTATAGCAGCAAATCATCCGGAAGCTTACATGATTGTGCTTCTGATCGATGAACGTCCAGAGGAAGTGACCGACATGAGCCGCAGCGTAAATGCTGAGGTAGTGGCTTCTACCTTCGACGAGCCGGCAGATCGCCACGTGAAGGTTGCGAACATCGTTTTAGAGAAAGCAAAGCGCATGACCGAATGTGGTCACGATGTGATCATCATGCTTGACTCCATCACGCGTCTAGCACGTGCCTACAATACCGTAAGCCCTGCATCAGGTAAGATTCTTTCAGGAGGTGTGGATGCAAATGCACTGCAAAAGCCGAAACGCTTCTTTGGAGCAGCTCGTAATATCGAAGGCGGTGGTTCTTTGACCATCCTAGCAACTGCACTGATCGACACGGGTTCTAAAATGGACGAGGTCATCTTTGAGGAATTCAAGGGTACCGGTAACATGGAAATGCAACTCGACCGTAGAATCGCCAACCGTAGAATCTGGCCTGCAATCAATCTTATTGAAAGTGGTACTCGTAAAGAAGATCTACTCCTCGCACCAGATGTACTTCAAAGAATGTGGATCATGCGCAAATATCTTGCGGACATGACTCCTATCGAAGCCATGGAATTCTTGAAGGAACGCATGCGTCAGACTAAGGACAATGCGGAATTCTTGATCTCAATGAACGGATAATTCGCCGTTCAACATTCAGCGAACATAACAAGGCAGCTTCTCTTTTTGGGAAGCTGCTTTTTTTTTGCGGTGAAAAGGGGCTTATTGTGCTAGACTTCGCTAGCGAACTGCTTTTCGTAAAGGTTGTGGTAGGCGCCTTTCGCTTCTAGAAGAGCCGCGTGACTGCCCACTTCGACTACCTGTCCTTTGTCCAAAACGATGATGCGATCGGCATGCTGAATGGTAGAAAGGCGGTGAGCAATGATGACCGAAGTGCGGTCTTGGGTAAGCGCGATCAAGGCGCGTTGGATGAGTTCCTCGGTGTGTGAATCTATGCTCGAGGTTGCTTCATCCAGGATCAACACACTAGGGTTGGTGATGTAGGCTCGAAGAAAAGCCAAAAGTTGGCGCTGACCAGCACTGAGTACCCCGCCCCGTTCTTGGACGTTATAATCCAGTCCCTGCGGCAATCCTTCGATAAATTCTTCAATACCAATCTCTCGGGCAGCCTGCATGATTTGCGCATCTGTGATGTCCCCTTCTCCTAAAACGATGTTTGAACGCACCGTATCGGAAAACAGGAAAACGTCTTGAAGTACTAAGGCAAGCTGCGTTCGTAGCGCATGTAAATCTAAGGTGGTCAATTCATGCCCGTCGATGGTCACCGAACCGCTCTGGTACGGATAAAAGCCCATGAGTACGGAAATGATGGTACTCTTTCCTGCTCCGGTTGCTCCGACAATGGCCACCGTTTCACCAGGTGCAACGGCAAAAGACACATTGCGCAAAATTGGCTCATCGGCTTGGTAGTGAAAATGTACATTTTTAAAGTCAATAGCGCCTTGAAGTTCGGACAACTGGACCGCACCGTTTGGTTCGATATCCGTAGTGTTGTCTAGCAAATTCAAGACACGTTCCGAGGCAACCATACCCATCTGTAGCGTGTTAAAGCGGTCAGCAAGCTGGCGAAGTGGACGAAAGAGCATGCCCACGAAAATGATCATCGCGGTTAGCTCTCCTACTGTGACAGAACCTCCCGTAGCAGCATTCATCCCGCCGTACCAAACGGCAAGACCGATAGAGATAGCACTGAGTACTTCGATGATTGGGAAAAATAAAGCGTAATAAAAGATGCTGCGAATGTTCGCCTTGCGGTGACGGTCGTTGATCGCTTCAAATTTATCATACTCCTGTGCCTCACGACCGAAGGCTTGAACTACGGCCATACCACCGAGGTGCTCTTGCACAAAGGTGTTGAGGTTGGAAATTTCCGTACGCACCTGCTGAAAGGACTCCTTGATTCCTCGCTGGAACCAGCGCGTTGCGATGAACAGCACAGGAATGATAGAGAGGGAAACTAGGACGAGAATTGGGTTGAAAAAGAAGAACATGGCGCCCAGCATGACCAAGATGCGGAACAGGTCCCCAAAAATGACCAAAATACCTTGAGAGAAAATCTGTGAAATGGTTTCGATATCCGACACCACACGCGTCACTAGCTGCCCGATCGGCGTTTTATCGTAGAAACTGTGCGTGAACGTTTGCAGTTTATCGTACAGCTCAATACGGATGTCCTTGATAATACTTTGTCCTAACCAATTCGCTGCATACATGAAAGCGAACTGCCCTAAACTCTCCACGACCAACAGCCCCACCAAAATAAGGGTCAGATTCAGAAGCATCGGAGCATCGCTGCCCAAAATGGCATCATCGATCACCTGTCGAATAAGGATAGGACGTGCAGTCCCCATGGCGCCTAAGACCACCGTGAGCACCACTGAGAAAATAAAGAGCATGCGGTACGGTTTGGCATAGGCCAAAACCCTCACAAATAATTTGAAATCAAAGGCTTTTCCACCGACTTTCGACATGCTACAAGTTATTGTACGTTACTTCCGATAAATATAAGCCCTGAGCGGGGGCGCTTGTTCCCATAGCTCCTCTATTTTTTTCTGCCAAACGCTCGGCAAACTCTTCCACGCTCCACTTGCCTCGGCCCACCTCGTACAATGAACCGACGATAGCGCGCACCATGTTTCTAAGGAAGCGATCTGCTGTGATGTGAAACACCCAAAGCTCACCCTGCTGCACCCACTCCGCGCGTCGAACATCGCAAAGTGTGGTTTTATTATCTGATCCACTTTTACAGAATGAGGCAAAATCTGTCGCGGACAACAAGAGCTGAGCCGCGGCATTCATCTGCTGAATGTTCGGCAACTCCTCTACCATCCATGCCGTATTGCGGTAAAATGGCGAACCCGTATCGCAGAGGTAATACTCATAACTTCGAGAAACGGCGTCAAATCTCGCATGCCAATCCGCGGGAACTTCGCGAATGTCATAGATGCGAATCGCAGGATGGATGAATCGGTTTAATCGGTATTTCAAATGCTCTAGATCTCGTATACCCGTGGCCAATTCTGGCTTCCAATCAAAATGAACGTACATTTCCTTCGCATGTACCCCGGTATCTGTACGTCCGGCTCCCATCGAAGAAATTTCCTGCCGTAACAGCTGCGTCAAGGCTGCATCAAGCGCTCCTTGAACGGTCGTGTCCGAAGGTTGTATCTGCCATCCGCAAAACGGAGCACCGTCATAGGCCAATCTCAAGAGTGTACGCATTATTTTTGGAGCTAATTCTAATTCAAAGGTACGCCTGTGGCTACAAAAAGGACAAAAATCCTCCTACTCTCTGACAACCACTCCCACATGGACGATCGGATACTCGAGTTTGCCCAGGGCGTAGACATGATCTGGCATGCGGGTGACATCGGTTCGCACGAGAGCATGGATGCCCTTGAAGCCACTGGAAAACCGGTGGTAGCGGTCTACGGCAACATCGACGACCACACCATGCGCGGACGCTATCCGCTCCATCAAAAGTTCGTACTGAATGGGGTAAAGGTCTGGATGACACACATCGGAGGCTACCCCCCGAAATACAACAACCGCACAAGAGATGCCATCAGCCGTGAGCAGCCAGATCTGTTCATTTGCGGCCACAGTCACATCTTAAAGGTGATGAATGACAAAAAAATAAACTGTCTCCATATGAATCCTGGAGCCATAGGGCACCACGGTTTTCACAAGATGCGCACCATGCTTCGGTTTGACCTGGTTCAACCGACCGAAGGAATGAAGGGAAAAGTCGACAACCTAGAGGTCATAGAATTAGGAAAACGAGGTCAACTCGTTTAATTTTGCGCTTTAACGGTTTTACACATGTCAACTGCACTTCACGCCATCACTCCAGTGGATGGTCGCTATGCTTCAAAAACAGAAGCACTTTCTCAATATTTTTCAGAGTTCGCGCTCATCAAATACCGCGTACGCGTTGAAATAGAATACTTTATCGCCCTGTGCGAGAGCGAGCTTCCACAACTTGCGGGAGTAGACGCATCGAACTTTGAACCCCTCCGTGATTTGTACCGCAACTTCTCAACAGAAGACGCGCAAAAAATCAAGGACATCGAAAAGGTGACCAACCACGATGTAAAAGCAGTGGAGTACTTTATCAAAGAGGCTTTCGAACGAATGAATTTGACGCAGTTTTCAGAATTCATTCACTTCGGCTTGACTTCTCAAGACATCAACAACACCTCTATTCCTCTTTCCATCAAAGACGCATTAGAGCAACAAATCTATCCTGCCCTAGAAGGTCTGATCGAAGCGATCGACGCATCCGCTAAGGCGTGGTCACACATTCCTCTTTTGGCACGTACGCATGGTCAGCCGGCATCACCAACCACCTTGGGTAAAGAGTTTGAAGTCTTCACAGCGCGCTTGAAAGGACAGCTTGCACAACTCAAAGCCATCCCGCACAGTGCGAAGTTTGGCGGTGCAACGGGGAACTTTAATGCCCATGCAGTAGCATTCCCAGACCGCGAGTGGCACCAATGGGGCGATAATTTTGTAGCCAACTACCTCGGCTTATCGAGAAGTTACCCGACCACTCAGATCGAGCACTACGATAATATGGCCGCGCAGTTCGACGCACTTAAACGCATCGACACCATTTTCATCGATTTCTGCCGCGACGTTTGGACGTATGTGAGCATGGATTACTTCAAGCAAAAAATCAAGGCCGGAGAAGTAGGTTCTTCTGCAATGCCGCATAAGGTCAACCCGATCGACTTTGAGAACGCGGAAGGCAACTTGGGCCTTGCAAATGCCCTCTTCGAGCATCTTTCTGCGAAGCTCCCTATCTCCCGTTTGCAGCGTGATTTGACCGATTCTACGGTTTTGCGCAACGTGGGCGTGCCTTATGGACACTTGCTCATCGCCATCGCGAGCATGAACAAGGGTCTTGGTAAACTTTTGGTGAATGAAGCAAAGATTGCTAGTGACCTCGAGGCCAATTGGGCCGTGGTCGCTGAAGCCATCCAAAACATCCTCCGTCGCGAAGGATACCCAAAACCGTATGAAGCATTGAAAGCGCTTACACGAACGAACAGCGCCATCACAGCAGAAAGCATCTCCAAATTTATAACTACCTTAGAAGTAAACGACAGCATCAAAGCCGAGCTCCGCAACATTACGCCGAGCAACTATATCGGACAGATGAGACACTCCTAACTTCTCAGACTATGAAAAAGATCTTAAGTATCGGAGCGGCTGTCCTTGGGGCAGCCGCTTTTTTTGGCTTCTACCAGTACTTCCGCACCCCGGAATCTGCACTAGAAGCAACACCCGAGGTCATTGTAACCTCCGCTGAATTTGCTCAGGCGCTGCGCGCTGGAACCATAAAGACAGGCGACTTTGTCCAGCTTTCCGGTGAGGTTGTCGCCGCGGAATCCAGCAGTTTAGAGCTTCGTGGTGGTGTGCTCATCACACGTGCACAGGCGCAACAAAACACACCTTGGCCTGAAAGCGGAATGCATAGTTTCAAGTGCAAGTTTAATGGTGTGGAGGTCGATGAGTTCTTTGGCGATACCTTATACCGACTTAACGACGGTTTTCTTCTCGACGCGGCGAACTCTGAAGATTTGGACTAAGCCCATCGCAAAGAATACGGTCAGCGCTAGAGCTGAATTTCTTAAATCGCCCGTGATTGCTTCGAGTAAACCGATGCTGAACATGCCCAAAGTGGTTGCCAATTTTTCCATGACGTCGTAAAAACTAAAATACGTCGTTGGGTCGTCGGTGTCCGGTAACATCTTGCTGTAGGTAGATCTCGAAAGGCTCTGCACGGCTCCCATCACAAATCCGAGGACGCCACCTACGATGTAAAATTGGCCAGGAGTTTGAACGAAATAGGCGCAAAAACACAGCACCATCCAAATCACGACCCCTATTTTGATGGCGTACAGGTTGGTAGTGCGCTCGCTCAGACGGGCAAATACGACGGAGCCGAGAATTGCTACGAATTGGATGATGAGAATGGTCATGATCAGTTGTGAAGATTCCAGGCCGAGCACTTTCGAGCCGAAAACTGCAGCGAGTAATATGATCGTCTGCATGCCCACGCTGTACCAGAAAAATCCACCCAAGAAAATCCTAAGCATTTTATCCTTGCTAAACTCCTTCACCACTAAAATCAATTCCTCCCAGCTCTTCCAGAACAATTTTCCTTCGAAGTAATCCTTCACCTCGTCTTTCGGCAGTTTACGAATCGCCGGCAATCCGAAGCCTAGCCACCATACCCCCGTAATCAAAAAGGAAGCACGAGAGGCAACTCCAGCATCTGCAAATCCAAAAGTCGTCGGCATCTGCACCAGAACAAGGCACAAGATGAGCAATAATGCACTGCCGAAATAGCCTAACGAAAACCCACGTGCCGAGAGTCGATCCTGCTCCCGCTCACTGGCAATCACAGGAAGATAACTGTTGTAAAACACGATAGATCCGGTAAACCCAACACTCGCAAAATAGGCGAGGTACAGCCCGAGGTAAGGATTCTCTGCAGTCATGAGTCCCATCAAGGACGTACTGACGGCTCCCAGGATCATGAAAACCTGCATGAATATTTTTCTTCGTCCCGTGCGATCAGCCATAGCGGCGAGGTAAGGACTTAGAATACTAATGGTTAAAAACGACGCCGCAACGACATAAGAGTAGATGACCGTATTTTGCCACGTAGCTCCCAAAAACTCCACGGTATTGCCGTTTGCTTTGGTCATTTCTTCATAATAAATCGGAAAAAGAACCGTGGAGATGACCAGAGAGTAGACCGAATTGGCCCAATCATACATGGCCCAACCTCGTTGTGTAGCGTTAAATTTCATGGGGTTAATTTACAATTTCTCCTCGGCATTATATTTGATATCTTGTGGTCATCTAACAATGAATCGACATGAAAAATTGGATCCTTTCTTTGGTGTTCTTAGGAACGATTATGGGCGTGCAAGCACAGGACATGATCATCTTCAAGGACAAGACTATTGAAGAAGTTAAAATCGTAGAGGTTACTCCGGACTACATCAAATACCGTGAGTTCGAAGCACCAGCCGATGCGGTTACCTTCAGCGTAGAGCGCGACTACATCAAAAAATTAGTGTTTGAAAGTGGTCGTGTGATGGACATGAGTACGGAAATGATCAACGATAAACGCGTCTACGCAGGACAAAGAGATCGCGCCATCAAACTAGATGTTGCCGGTGTCAGTGGAAACTACACGTTCATCACCTACGAGCAAGCGATCGATCCAGGTTCCTCTTGGGAAGCAGGTATCATCTTTATCGGAGCGGGTTTTGAGTCCAACATTTGGAGCGAAGAAAACGCGATGGGTGCGGGCATTAATATGGGCTACAAGTTCAAAAGAGCACCCAACTTTTACATGCAACGCATGCGCTACGGACATATTCTACGCGGCGCCTACATCAAGCCGAACATGTTTGTGAATATTTTCAACTACGACATGGTGGATTACGACCACCCACCAGATCCAGTAACCTTCACCTACCCTACTACACGTGAATTTGCCGTTGCAGGTTCCTTACAACTAGACTTTGGTAACCAGCTGGTATTCTCCGACAGATTCCTAGTAGATTATGCAGTAGGTATCGGGTACGGCTTCACAACAAAAGATACTTGGAACCTGACCAATTATGGATTCAACGGTGGTTTTAGCGGTGACTCAGGCCTACCTTATACGTATAACTTCACCCTACGTATTGGGTATTTGATGCCGAAGGACTAACGGTTATTGCGCAGCATTATCAACGTTGCTCATCACACCAAGCCCCTGCTTTCTTTTGGAAGTGGGGGCTTTTTTTATGGACCTCACTTCTACCACGCCTTTGCCTAACCATAGGGACAAAAAAACCCGGTGCTTCGTTAAAAACACCGGGTCTATATTCAAGTTCTGCTCAACGCTCTGCTTATTGTGCATTTTGCGTTTTGATCAAATTCAAGGCAGACCCTGCTTTGAACCATTCGATCTGTTGAGCATTGTATGTGTGGTTTAAAAGAACTGAGTCTTTGCTGCCGTCAGCGTGTACAACTTCTAGCGTAAGCTGCTTTCCAGGAGCAAAATCTGCAAGATCTACAAAGTTGAACGTGTCGTCTACTTTGATCAAGTCGTAGTCCGATTCGTTCGCGAAGGTTAGACCCAACATTCCTTGCTTTTTCAAGTTCGTCTCATGGATACGAGCGAATGACTTTACTATCACCGCACGAACACCCAAATGACGTGGCTCCATTGCGGCATGCTCACGTGAAGAACCTTCTCCGTAGTTGTGATCACCTACCACGACAGTAGGTACACCTGCTGCTTTGTAGGCACGTGCTACGTTTGGAACTTCGTCAACAGAACCGTCCAATTGGTTGGTTACTGCGTTCGTTTCCTCCGTGTAGGCATTGACCGCACCGATCAAACAGTTGTTCGAGATGTTATCCAAGTGACCGCGGTAACGCAACCATGGACCCGCCATAGAGATGTGATCTGTAGTACACTTGCCTAACGCTTTAATCAAAAGCTTTGCACCAGTGATATTCTGACCGTCCCATGGAGCAAATGGAGCAAGGAGCTGCAAGCGCTGAGAATCTTCAGCTACAACCACCTCTACGCCCGAGCCGTCTTCTGCCGGAGCTTGGTATCCATTGTCCTCCACTGCAAATCCTGCAGAAGGCAATTCATGTCCTGTCGGCTCTGCCAAGCGAACTGCTTCACCGTTTTCATTAACGAGCGTGTCGGTTACTGGATTGAAATCTAGTTTTCCTGAAATCGCAATCGCCGCGACCATCTCTGGAGAGGTTACAAAGGCGTGTGTATTCGGGTTACCGTCAGCACGCTTCGCAAAGTTTCTATTGAATGAGTGAACGATCGAGTTTTTCTCTTGCTTTTCAGCACCTTCACGCGCCCACTGACCGATACATGGTCCACAAGCATTCGTAAAGATTCGAGTTCCGTCCAGCTTATTGAAGGTATCCATCAAACCGTCACGTTCTGCTGTAAAGCGAACTTGCTCAGATCCTGGGTTGATCCCCAAGATGGCTTTTGGCTTGATGCCCTTGTCTACGGCGTCCGCAACGATAGAGGCAGCACGTGTCAAATCCTCGTACGAAGAGTTAGTACAAGAACCGATCAACGCCCATTCGATATCTGTCGGCCAGTTGTTCGCTGCCGCTTTTTCCTTCATTTCTGCTACCGGTGTAGCTAAATCCGGAGTAAACGGTCCATTCAAGTGCGGAGTCAATTCATCTAGATTGATCTCAATAACTTGGTCAAAGTACTGTTCTGGGTTCGCATATACCTCAGCGTCACCAGTCAAGTGTTCCGCTACTTTATCCGCAGCATCTACTACATCCTGACGGCCTGTAGCCGCAAGGTAACGACGCATACTGTCATCGTAACCAAAGGTTGAAGTCGTTGCACCGATCTCCGCCCCCATGTTACAGATGGTACCTTTACCAGTGGCACTCATACTCTCAGCACCTTCGCCAAAGTATTCTACAATAGCACCTGTTCCTCCCTTTACGGTAAGGATGCCAGCCACTTTCAAAATCACATCTTTTGGAGCCGTCCAACCGTTTAAGCGGCCGGTAAGCTTCACGCCGATGAGTTTTGGGAATTTCAACTCCCAAGGCATTCCTGCCATCACGTCTACAGCATCTGCACCACCGACACCGATAGCAACCATACCGAGACCACCAGCATTCACTGTGTGGCTATCCGTACCGATCATCATACCTCCTGGGAAGGCATAGTTTTCTAGTACTACCTGGTGGATGATACCTGCTCCTGGCTTCCAGAAACCGATACCGTATTTATTACAAACTGAAGACAAGAAGTTAAATACTTCATTGTTCTTATTGATTCCTTCTTGGAGGTCTTTATCTGCACCGATACGTGCTTGGATCAGGTGATCAGCGTGTGCTGTTGAAGGCACTGCTACTTTATCCTTACCTGCTTGCATGAACTGCAACAATGCCATCTGTGCGGTTGCATCTTGCATCGCAACGCGATCAGGTGCAAAGTCTACATAGCTTGCGCCGCGCTCGTGCGCTTGTGTTGCACCGCCTTCCCAAAGGTGGGCGTAAAGAATCTTTTCTGCTAGGGTGAGTGGCTTACCCACGGCAGCGCGTGCTGCTGCAATGCGCTCTGGGTAACGCTCATACACCTTGCGGATCATGTCAATATCAAACGTCATAAATTGATGGTTTTATGCTATTAAGCGCCACGAATTTAATCAATTTATACCCTTCGTCCCAAGTGATTTTAGCTAAGATGCAATAGACCACACTGATGCTTGAAGGAAAATGAAATTTAACCCTCAGCAGCTGCGATAATCCTAAAAATCAATGAATAAAAACGAGAATTACTGAATCCAGACTTTCACATTATGGTACCAGCGGTCTCCTTCTAAGCGGATAACATACATACCTGTCGCCCAGCTTGATGTGCCAAAGGCATGTGTTTTTGAGGCATCCCCACTCGCAAGCTGCTTCCCTGCGGCATCGTATACTGAAACACCGACAGGAGCACCCGTGGTGATGGAAAGACGACCACTCTCCTGACGCACGTCGAGGTCCGAAAGCACAGTTTCCATAACATCAAGTAGCTCGAAAGCTGCCGTATGGGAGCTGTCTTTCACTGGATTAAAGCTCCAGTCTTTTATGGTAACGCTCTTCGCACTGTCCGCAACGTCCAAGCGTACCCAACCGTAGCAAGCAGAGTCATTTTTAACAATACGCAAACCAAGGTAACCGTCCGTCAAAGGACCCGCCCAGTTTGAGTTTGGATAAGCGACACCGTCTACACGAAACGCCATGTACCCGACATCCGTCGTAGAACTTATGCCCGTAAACTCTGCATTCTCATCGATGGTCGTACCTGGTACTACACGCTCTACATAAGCAAAGCCGTTCAAACCTTCTCCCATAGCTAGGTTTCCTTCCAAACTATCTCCCGGTAAGAGCATTATAGAGGTCGTATTACCCAGCTGACCACCGTCAAGCACGTGCTCGATAGTAAAATCAACAATCGTATCACCGTCCAGATCCAATTCAAAAATACCGTCCACAATGGTCGTATCCTCAATGTCGGTGTATTGGTATTGTGCCTGTGCTGCAGTGCTGCCCAAAAGAGCCGCTGCTGCAGTCATATACTGCTTAACGCGTTGTGATTGTGTTGTACTCATGCGGCAAATATAACTTTAAAAGCGTCGCAGTTCGGGTTCGACTACTGCTTTAACACTAGAAATATCGACAGGTAATGGTGTAAATTGTGAAAGCTGCCTAAGCGCTTCAGTTAATCGCTCGTGCATAGTTCCCGAAGTTGCTGCAGCGATCAAATCATCAAAATACAGATCGATCAATACCGCATGTGGATCCATCTGAAGGAATGTGCTTGTACGTTTGTGCTCCTCTTCCCAGTCGCTCAACTCATTCCATCCTAAAGGTGCATGCTCGCTTCCTTTCAGGTGCCGCTGACTTTGCAACACTGCTGGCATCGGTCTATTCATGCGGACAACTACCTTACTGCCTGTCGGCCAAGGCGCACGTACCAGAAGTGGCTCCACAATCTTTACGGCTTTTCCACGCTGATTTTCCAGCCATGCACTGTCAAAATCCCATTGCTTGATCTTCTCGTGCTCGAAATAGCCGCGGGCATTAAACGTATCCTTCGTCCTGACTCCATCGGTTACTGGAACGATCCCCACGGCCTCAAGCAAACGCATCGCAAGGGAGGTTCCACTTCTTGGTGGACCTGTGACGATATACAAAGGACGGCTATCAGAATGCGGTAACATTCGCTGCTGTACCTGTTGCGCCGTTCGGGCTTCTTCGTTCATGCCCAGCTGCTTGAAAGCCACTACTAAAGCGCCATGCACCCAAG
>CATITW010000100.1 GCA_949547975.1 Cryomorphaceae bacterium
AGCGCTCAAAGTAACTACGCCGAACAACAGCCACAGCACCCCCAAACCACGCACCACGCCTTGCGTCGTACTGCCGGACCAAATTCGACGCTCCAAAATAAGTGCCGCAATCACAAGATACATGCTTTGAAAGTGCACCCCTAATCTGCCGCCGAGTTCAAACGATTTATAATGCACAAACCCATGCTCCATGATGCTGCTAAAGAAGATGATGCTCCAACTCAGTACAGTGGACAGGGCAAATAGTTCCATCCAATCGCGCACCAGCGAAGTGCCACGTTCCACTTTAAAAACGCCTAGAAGTAGGCCCATCAAGGCAATAGGCAATACCATCACAACGTCCCCCCAGCCTTGCTTCGGATAGGGGCTCCAAAATACACTGGCGATTTCCCAAGCAATAAACGCGACAAAAACAGCAATCATCTTGGGTTGCCACACGAAACGGCCCGTGAAAACCACAGCCAGTGCCAGCGCGATCAGTCCATAGACAGGACTGAGCAGCGGGGCTGCGAAGGGCAGTAGTGCGGCCCCTAGGGCACCGCCGAACCATAAAACTTTAGAGTGCTCGTGCATCTACTCAGTAACGCTCAATAACTGCGTTCTCGTATCCGCGTCCAGCAATAGTGCAGAGGCACCTTGGACCACAAGATCGTTGTGCATTCCGCGTTCAAGCGCGCCGCGCAGAGAGAAGTTCTTCTGCACTAAATAATCGGCTAAAAATTCGCGAATAGCCGCCTCGTCGTCTTTTAAAACAGCGCCTTTGCGTGCTTTAACTTTTTCTTGAAGTGCCGCGATGTCCTCGGGCTCCAGGTAATCTAAAAACTCAGCTTGCTCAGCGAGATCGTTTAGTCTACGCTCACCGAAGCTTTCATAATCAAACTCAGCGGCTTCGATAAAGGCTAAAAAGCTCGACCACAATGCATCCGTTACTTCAAAACTTACGGCATCCACGGTGGTGTCCATCTGTTGCAAGGCTTGTCCTGCAAATTTTAAATCGAGGCCTTTACTCGAAAGCGCGGCAACAAACTCCGGATAATAGCTCCCGGTCAGTGTCGAATCTGGGTAAACACCATCGCCGTCCACGACCTTACGGCCCGCCGCAGTGGTGAATGTGCGCTGCTCGGTCTTTTTCGTGCGTTTCCCGTTTTCATCACGGTCATAATTCACTTTTTGAATGCAGCGCCCAGAAGGGGTATAATATTTCGCTACGGTCACTTTCATCTGCGCACCGAAGGGCAGCGGGTGTACTTGCTGCACAAGTCCTTTACCGAAGCTCGGCTCACCGAGGATCAGCCCACGGTCCAAATCTTGAAGGGCACCTGCAACGATCTCACTGGCCGATGCACTACTGCCGTCTACAAGCACCGCGAGTGGAACTTCGGGAAAAATGCTCTTGGCTGCATTCGTATACACATCTTGAATCTCACCGCCACGACCACGTGTACTGACGATAGTGTCCTGGGTATCTGTAAAGTAGCTGACGATCTTCACGGCTTCCATTAGGAGTCCACCGCCATTGCCTCGCAGGTCTAAAATGAGACCTTTCGGAGCGTCTTTTTTCAATTCTTGCAGCGCTTTTTTGACTTGGCGACTGGCCTTATCGGTGAAGCTTTCTAAATAAATATACCCAATCCCGTCCGCGCGCATGCCATAATACGGCACGGCATCTTTCGAAATTTTCGCTCTATTAAAAACCAATTCAAACGGCTCCATCCCAAACCGCTCTACTCCCAGAACAACCTCCGTACCCGGGGTGCCCTTGAGCAAACTACTCACATCGCTGATCCCTTTGCCTTCCAGCGAGCGGTCTCCTACACGCTGCAACACATCGCCCACGCGCAAACCAGCTTTGTATGCCGGCCCTTGATCGTTCATGTCCGAAATAATAATCTCGCCGTCTACTTTCTGAATCACACAGCCTACACCGCCATATTCTCCCGTCTGCAGCAAGCGCACATCTTCCACCTGATCTTCCGGATAATACACCGTATACGGGTCCAATTCCTTCAACATCCCCTTCACAGCACTGCTGACAGCCTGCTCCGCGCCGATCTCATCCACATATTGCGTCTGCACTTCTTTGAGTACCGCGGTGAAAATTTCCAATTGTTTACTCGTCTCGAAGGGATCTCCAGCCGAAGCGCTCATCAGCAATCCAGCAACCATCATAACGGCCGCAACTGCGCCACTACGCATCACCCGACTCCAATTCTTTTTTCCGTTGTTCATTGTACGACTCTATAAGTTTCAGGTACCCGTGCTCTAAAAACGCATAATCGTTCAGGCGATTGCCCAAATACCGTATGCTCCAAGCTTCCTCAGTACCGCTGTTGTAAATTTTGTCTTTGTGCAACCGGTAGAGTTCCCGCATCTGACGTTTGACCCTATTGCGATGCACCGCAAGCTTCAGCCCGCGCTTGGGCACCACCACGGCTACTTTACGCGCAACCTTCGGACCCTCCTCCGGTTCCACTTCGATGTACCGAAGCGAAAATGGGAAAGCCTTCACTCCGTGTCCCCCTCTATAGAGTGCATCGAAATGTTCCTTTTTGGTCAGTTTCTCCTGTTTTGAAAAAGTGTTGCGCATAAAAAAAGCCCAACCTTTCGGTTGGGCCCTCAAATTACAATTTTCCTTACTTCTTATTGACCTCCTTGATATAATCGCTGATCGCCTTGGTCATCGACGGCGCGTCTTTCGTAGGCGCCGGAATATCCACTACTAAGCCGTTCTTTTCAGCTTCTTTTTGTGTGGTCGGACCGAAACACGCCAAACGCGTATCGTTTTGCTTAAACTCTGGGAAGTTCTCGTACAATGACTTCACACCAGAAGGGGAGAAGAACACGAGCACATCGTAGGTTACATCTTCAAGATCGCTGAGGTCACTCACCACGGTGTTGAACAGGACCGCACGGGTATAGTCCACTCCAGCCTCTTTCAAAGCATTTGGTATAGAAGGCTTCAAGCTATCAGAAGACGGCATCAAAAACTTCTCATTCTTAAACTTTTTCAGCGTCGGGATGAGCTCCTCGATCTTCAAATTTCCGTGGTAGATTTTGCGCTTGCGGTACACCACATATTTTTGCAAATAGTACGCGATGGCCTCTGAAATACAGAAGTAACGCGTATCTGCACTGATCTGAACACGCATCTCTTCACACATGCGGAAGTAGTGATCGACCGCGTTTTTAGAGGTCAAAAGCACATTGCGGTAATCGCGGATTTGAATCTTATCCTTTCTAAAATCCGAGGCGGTTACGCCTTCAACGTGAATGAATGAACGAAAATCCACTTCCACCTTATGCTTTTCGGCCAAAGTGAAGAAGGGATGTGACTCCGTCGTAGGTTCAGGTTGAGAAACCAAGATCGATTTTACCTTGTTGAGTCTTTCTGTAGTCATTATTGGTGTGAGTTGACAATGAAGTACATTGGGATAACTTCAAGGGTGCAAAGGTACAAAATGGCATACAACCTAAGCCCGGTGTCCTTCAAATTTTGAAAAGCAGGAGCTAATCGTGCAAACCATAATAACCCTACCACATGTCCAGCGGCGAATAACCACAGGCTAAATGCTGTTAAATAGTCGCTCAAAATGACCGTGAGTAACACGCCGATAGCCGTCCAGCCGTACACCATGGCCGATGCCGCAAAGGAAAATCCGCTGCTCAAATGCACCGTAGATCCTTTCGTTCGAAACAAGAGTGCTAGACAAAAGGCCAGGACCATTCGACCGATCAAAACCATAGGCACAGCCGCAAACAGCAGCCAAAGAGGGCGTTCCGGAAACAGTAACAACAAGGAAACTCCTCCAAAAATGCCACTCACGAGCCACATTAAAAGATGCAGACCCACAGTGCTACGGTTGTCGAACAGGGGATGGAATTGGCCACGAATCCAGTGGTTGAAAAACGCAGGAAAGCTCACCCGAACCATGCCGAGTGTGCCTAAAACCACGATGAACATCCACTTTACGCTCATAAGAGCCGCAAAGTTACTGCAAAATAACGTGCTTATAGTGGGTGCTGCCGTCCTTAAATAGAGCGTGTAGAATGTAATTTCCGCGCGCTAAACTACTTACATCCAGGAGGATTTCCTCGCCTTGAGTCGTCGTCTGTAAACCCTCTAGCGACAAGAATCGGCCTGTAGTGCTGTACAAGCGTACTTCGCTGAGGTTGGAGGAAAATACACGAAGCTGATCACTCGCAGGGTTCGGCCCCACTTGCAAAGCAATTTTATCCTGTTCGTCCACGGAGAATGGAACATAGTTGTAAAGGGTTTTGCTTGCCGTGATGACATAGTCTCCACCGGTTCCGCCGTTGCTGTTGGTAAAGTTGATGGCTGCATAGACCGTCAAGCTGTCTGGTGTACTGCCGTCCGTGGGAATATCAAAGGTCCACGAGCGCGTGCCGTTTGCTGCTGAAGTGCCACTGCTGTTGTGCGAGATGTAGTCTCCGACGAGCTTCGTGCCAGTGCCCAGATTGGCCGTGGGGTAGAGGGCGCCACTGGCATCTTCCACGCTGGCCATCATGCCGATTTTAGTGGATGAACCCGCCGCATCAGCACTGATCGTAACGCTTGCAACTTCTCCAGGAGCAATGCTGTCCGATGAAAATTCGATGCTCACCACTTCCGACCCATTGGCCGTTCCGCCGCCGTGGCAAGTCATACAAGTTTGCCCATTCGAAGCCGGGGATCCGCTCCTTCCCGCAGGCGAACCGCCACTATTGGTGTACGAGTAAGTAACGACGCCGAACATTGCGGCTAAGAGTAGTGTTTTCTCCATAATACGTGATGTTTTGATTAGGGGTGGGTATAAAAGTCTGTTTTATTTCTAACAACAAAACCGATTTTGTGTTTAATTTCACACCGGACATACCCAAATATAGAAACAAACAGAAGCATATATGGACGTTTTCAACCATCCTGACTACTATTTACTCGACGAATTGCTCTCTGACGAGCACAAAATGATTCGTGACGCCACTCGCGAGTGGGTGAAAAAGAGCGTGAGTCCCATCATTGAAGACTACGCGCAACGCGCCGCATTTCCAGAACACCTGGTCAAGGAGATGGGGGAGATCGGTCTTTTTGGTCCGTATGTTCCCGAAGAATATGGCGGTGCCGGTTTGGACCACATCAGCTACGGATTAATGATGCAAGAAGTCGAACGCGGAGACTCGGGTATTCGCTCCACGTGTTCCGTTCAAAGTTCACTCGTTATGTTTCCTATCCTGGCCTACGGTAGCGAAGAACAGAAGCGCAAATTCTTGCCAAAATTGGCCACAGGAGAATTCCTCGGCTCTTTCGGATTAACCGAGCCCAATTTCGGCTCGAACCCCGGCGGAATGACCACCAACTATAAAGACATGGGCGACCACTATCTGCTCAATGGCGCTAAGATGTGGATCTCCAACTCGCCTTTCTGTCACGTCGCAGTCGTTTGGGCGAAAAACGAAGAAGGCCGCATCCACGGGCTCATCGTAGAGCGCGGTATGGAAGGGTTTACTACGCCTGAGACACACAACAAATGGTCCCTACGCGCCTCTGCAACGGGGGAATTGGTATTTGATAACGTCAAAGTTCCCAAAGAAAACCTGCTACCTGGTCGCAACGGCCTCGGCGCACCGCTTTCTTGTCTAGACAGCGCACGCTTCGGAATCGCATGGGGCGCCTTAGGAGCAGCGATGGATTGTTACGACACCGCACTGCGCTACAGTAAAGAGCGCATCCAGTTTGGCAAACCGATAGCAGGATTCCAGCTCCAGCAGAAAAAATTGGCAGAGATGATCACCGAGATCACCAAAGCACAACTGCTTACTTGGCGTTTAGGTCAGCTTAAGAATGAAGGGCGTGCGACTACGGCACAAATATCTATGGCGAAGCGAAACAACGTTGAAATCGCCCTAAAAATTGCCCGAGAGGCACGCCAAATGCTCGGTGGAATGGGCATCACAGGCGACTTCTCGATCATGCGTCATATGATGAATTTAGAGTCGGTCGTTACCTACGAAGGAACCCACGACATTCACTTGCTCATCACAGGTATGGACGTGACTGGAGAAAACGCTTTTGTCTAAGCGCTCAGCAAACATTCAACAAAAAAAAGCACCTCTCGCTCTCGGCGGGCAGGTGCTTTTCTCGTTCTAGGACCTCTGAAACTAGGGGCATTTAGTTTGAAATTCGAATGATGTTCACTCCGTCGTACTGACAGCGGTATTCTTTGATGGGTAAAACATGGCTGGTGTCCGTGCTTTGACCGTCCAAAAGCTGGTACTGATGCGCGTCACAACCGCAGGTGAAATACAAGTCGCCGTTGGAAGTGCTTAAAGTTCCGCATCCATCGGCCCAATGCGTCGGGCATGCGGCTTCATAGGCTGCAAAATCATAAAACTCTTGATCGTAATAACGACGGTAGACCAGCACTCCAGCATGGCCCGCGTTGGGCAATAATAGCTGGCCTCCAATCACCGTAAGATTGAAGCTTGACGGGTCGCTCAAATAGACCGTTTCATCGACGAAAGGTTCGGGAATGTCGTACTGTACTGTTGTAGTATTGCAACTTTGAAGGGCGAACATTCCGGCTAAAAGAAGTGTTAAAGTTCTGATAATCAATGTTAAAATTGGTTTTAATAGCGAATGCAAGATAGGGGGTTTTTCCATGTCGTTAGTCGAGCTCTACTTCTTATATTTACGAACTTGTAA
>CATITW010000101.1 GCA_949547975.1 Cryomorphaceae bacterium
GAAAAATTGTCTTGAGCCGAAGCTCCAATGCATAACGCGAACGTCATACATACAATCATAAATCTTTTCATATTACGTGGTTTTATTCTCTTTTAAGATACACAAAAGGAGTGTAACATGTTGATAATCAGCAATTTGTTTACAAGAACTTAACATAACGGGCTCAAAAAACCTCGAAAAATGAATTCGAGGCCTTATCTTTTTTATTTTAGGACAATGAGCCGATTTATTCTTTTCGCATTCTCCTTTTTCGCCGTGCTTTCTTGTAAACAAGAGAACGCCCAAGCCGATACTACTTTACCAAACGTCATCATGCTGGTAGGCGATGATCAAGGCTATCCGTATTTCGGCTTTATGGGAGCGGATTACGTGCACACGCCCAACATGGATACTTTAGCCGCCTCGGGCATGCTATTTACGGACGGATATGTAAGCGACAACCATTGTCGACCGTCCCTTCAGACGTTGCTTAACGGGATGTTGCCTATCGATTATTACCGCGCTGCGGGCGTACAGAGAGATTCACTGATTAATGCACTGAGCATTCAAGAAGATTCCATCGCTGGTTTCACCAGGGAGTTTGATTTACGTGCAAAACACATGGCCAATTTTGCAACACTGCCCACATTATTAAAGCAAAAGGGCTATGTGAGCTTTCAAGGGGGTAAATGGTGGGAATACACCTTTGAAAACGGAGGGTTTACACACGGCATGACCAAGGGCTGGTTGGAAAGCGATCAGAAGACCAAGAATTGGTTTTTAGAGCACATGGGCGGTGACGGCATGGACCTCGCGCGTGTGACGAATCAACCGGCCTATGACTTTTTAGAGGAGACCAAAGGGCAGCCGTTTTTCATGTGGTTCGCTCCCTCATTGCCGCACTATCCGTTTGATGCGCCGCAGCAGTACTACGATTTGTACAAGGACGAGGATATGACAGAATCGGCTAAGCAGTATTATGCGAACTGTACCTGGTTTGATGATGCTTGGGGCCAATTGGTTGCTCATCTCAAGGAGAAGGGCCTCTATGAGAATACGTTGATTGTTTATGTGAATGACAATGGGTGGGAGCAGGATCCTGACCAAGAGTTTTGGGACGATCCTATGCGTTCACACAACGGTGGCGATAAAGGGAAGGGGTCTATTTATGACATGAGTTTCCGTTCGCCCATCATCTTTTCCTACCCCGGGAAAATCGCTTCAAACACTTCCACTACGGCGTTGATTCACAGTGCCGATTTACCCGCAACCATTTTGGATTATGCTGGTGTTGAGGTTCCTTCAAACTTCTATGGTAAAAGCTACCGCAGCATTTTGGAGGGTAAAGAGGAAACCTTGCGCTCCAGCGTCTATGGAAACGTGATTACCACAAGAAGTGACGACCCGAAGAACGTCATGGGAGACCACGTTAATGGGTACTGGATTCGCCAGGGACAGTGGTTCTTACGTTGGCACGAGACCAAGGGCGAACTAGAGCTGTTTGACCTAGATGTGGACCTCCGTAACAACAATAATGTTAGTGTCGACCACCCAGAGGTGGTACAGCGACTTTGGTCTGAACTAAAGAGCTACAAAGCTGAAAAAGGAAAGGACTGGCGTCTAGAGATGTACGGCTACTAGAAGCCCGTCATTATTTTCTGTAAGCGCTGGGGATAAATCACCAACTGGATGAAGTTGAATTCGAGATGTTGTTGGCTCAAAGCTCCCTGCGCAAGTTCAAGCTGTAACGTTGGGTAATAGCGAAGATTAGTTCTTAAAATTCACGAATCGCCTTTGACGCTCGGGCGAATATCCCATCCAAAGACAATGTTTGGGCTCCAGGTCTGCTCTGTGATAGGGTCGAGATCGTCGCCAAACTCTGTACGGGTGAACTCCAGATTTTCGTCCAATCCCCGCCCCTAAATTCGGTACAAATCCATGGTAATCGAAGAGAAACTTGTACCCTTCAATATTCAAACTCTGACGTTGTAGTCTTGAGGTATAGTTGAAGGCTAGGCACATAATATGCTCCAGCACCAAAATACGCCTTGGCGAAGGCGTGGCGTTTTTCCCAATCTTGGGCAATGATAGGAGTCGAAAATAAGGTGGCGGCTAGGAGGCAAAAGCCTAAAATGTGGTTCTTTATTAGCGTTGTGATTGTTACGAAGACACCTATAATTCAAGTACTTACTTTTTTCTATGGTAAGCAAATCGAATTTCACCACTGACCACACCGATCAGGCACAAGAACCAAATGAGGATTTCATACCACCTTTGGGTCCAATCAAAAGGAGAGAATAAGACATTGTAGGCAACGGCCAATGTCCAAATAGTAACGATACCACTAAGGAGGCGTTGCAGACGTCTTTGCTGTTTCATTTTTGCCGAGAGGAAGTTTTCCCCGAGAACATGACTTATTCTTCGTAATGAATGGGCAGAAGGTTCTACCTCATGATTTTCGATGCGCTGTATGGTTCTTTCGGTGAGCCCGGAAGCTTCCGCGAGAGATTTCTGAGTTACTCCTTGTGCGGTACGTGTTGCTTTTATCTGTTCACCTAACTTCATGAGGTAAAAGTAAAATGTATGGGTAAAAAAATGTGGCTTGGCTCCCCGTCATTAACACGACATTTAACTATAAATCAACCTCTAGACCAAATTCTGCGAAGTGAAATCCAAGCTCCTCTGCGGCCCTTCGACCTTCAAAATCGGCCTCTCGTGCGGGGTTGCTATGGTTAAGATGAATGAAGTAGACCTTCTTCCGTTCGGTTTCGGGCAAGTATTTTAGTAGCGCAATACTTTCAGAGATGAAC
>CATITW010000102.1 GCA_949547975.1 Cryomorphaceae bacterium
AAGGCTATTGGATGGGACTAGATATGCCTACCTATATCAGTGTCTTGAAGTATGCGGAACAACGCACATTGCGCGAGCACTATTACCGCGCTTATGCTTCCCGTGGCGCAAAGGACAACGAACACAATAATGAAGAGGTTATTGCCACCTTGGTGAATCAGCGCTTGGCAAAGGCAAAACTGTTGGGATTTGAGTCTCACGCAGCATTGACCTTGAGCAAGCGTATGGCGGGCACACCGCAAACCGTTCTATCGTTCTTGGAAGATTTGAAAAAATTGGCCAAGCCTGCAGCTCAAAAAGATTTGGCTTCTGTGGAGGAGTATGCGAGCGCACACGGAGCAACTTTGCCGTTGCAACCTTGGGATTTCAGCTTTTGGTCAGAGCGCTTGAAAAAAGCAACCTTGTCTTTAGATGACGCCGTATTGAAGCCCTACTTCGAACTTAATAACGTGCTACATGGTGCCTTTGAAGTAGCCGGTCGCTTGTTCGGCCTGCGCTTTGTGGAGAACGCTGAAATTGCCACCTACCATTCAGACGTTACCGCCTACGAGGTGTTTGATAACAACGGCGATTTCCTGAGCGTGTTCTACACAGACTTTTTCCCAAGATCAGGCAAGCGTGCTGGTGCTTGGATGACCAGCTACCGTAGCATGTACCGCAAGGACGGCGTTTCGGTACGTCCACACATTAGCATTGTTTGTAATTTCACAAAACCGACATCCTCTGAGCCGGCGCTGTTGACCTTTAACGAGGTAACCACTTTATTCCATGAGTTCGGACATGCGCTTCATGGCATGATGGCCCGTGGCACCTATCCTTCGTTGACAGGTACTAGTGTGTATTGGGATTTTGTAGAATTGCCTTCTCAGATCATGGAGAACTGGTGCTATCAACCCGAAGCCCTCAAGCTCTTTGCGCACCACTATAAAACGGGTGAAGTGCTGCCGGCAGCGCACATAGAACGCATCGTACAAAGCCAGCAATTCATGGAAGGCTATGCCACTCTCCGTCAGCTAAATTTCGGATTCCTGGATATGGCTTGGCATCATGCCACTGAACCATTTAAAGGAGGCGTTTCGAGTTTTGAGGCGAGTGCTACGGAAGATACTCAGCTCTTTGAAAAAGTATCTGGAACGTTGTCCTCCACAGCTTTCAGCCATATTTTCCAAGGCGGCTACAGCGCAGGATATTACAGCTACAAATGGGCTGAGGTCTTAGATGCAGATGCGTTTGAGCGCTTTGAAGAAGAAGGGATATTTTCTGAGGGTGTTGCAAACGACTTTGCCGAGATCTTGAGTAGTGGTGGTACCGTTGCTCCGGACGTTTTGTTCGAGAAATTTAGAGGCCGCGCGCCGAAGGTAGACGCCTTGTTGCGCCGCGCAGGAATCGCGGGCTAATTCCAAAAACGTCAATATCATCTAAAACGCACTGTTTCGGGGAGGTTAATCCTCGAGGCGGTGCGTTCTGTTTTGGAATCTATAGTACAAGGCTATCGAGGCAAGGACTAGTCCGACCGTTAATCCGATCCATACGCCTAAAGGTCCTACTTCGCGATACACCCCGAGGTAGTATCCGAGTGGTACTGCGATCACCCAGTAGCTGAAAAAAGCGATGATCGTGGGGAGCGTAACGTCTTTGATTCCTCGCAAGGCACCAAGCGCTGTAGCTTGAAGACCGTCCGGAATTTGAAAGATGCCCGCTGCGATGATTAGAATCGTAGTATAGCCCAATACCTCAGGATCAGAACTGTAAAATTGGGGTAGAAAGCCACTACATGCGATCAGAAGCCCCATGGTGAGTACCATTAAAAAGAACGTAAGATGGAACGTACTCTGTGCAGCTAATCGGAGTAGTTTGAAGTCTCTTCTTCCGAGCTGATTCCCAATGCGGATCGTAGCTGCTGCACCTATTCCACCAACCATCATGTAGCTGATCGATGCGATGTTCAAGGCGATCTGATGCGCTGCTTGTTGCACTGGGCCGATCATTCCTACGATTACTCCGCTCATGGCAAATGCTCCTGCTTCGAACACGTATTGCAAACCGCTCGGCACTCCGATACTTAATATTTCACGGATGGTCGACCAGTCTACCTGTACTGAACGCCAATGCTGCCAGTAGCGTTGGAATTTCGCTTGCTTCCGGATGTACCATGCCATTCCACCAAGCATTAAGAATCGTGTACTTAAAGTACTTACAGCCGCACCCATCAGTCCAAGCTCAGGGAAGGGTCCCCAGCCGGTGATTAGCGGATAATTCAAAATGATATTCAGCAGATTCGCCGCTAAAGACACTCGCATTGCAGCTTTCGTATCGCTGAGACCTTCGGCGAATTGCTTAAACGCGAAAAAGGACATCATCGGTATGATCGAAAATCCGACAACATGAATGTAGGGAAGGGAGGCTTCAACCACGCGCGGGTCTTGTCCTAATAAGTGCGCACCTTTAGCAAACAGGGCGATCGCTCCATAGATGAGCAACCCTAATACGCTGTTCAGTACGAGGCCATTTTTAAAGTATTTCGTGACCAATTTTTCATCGTCCGCACCATCCGCACCTGCAATCAGTGGCGTAAGGCCGTAGGCCACACCGATCGCGAATACCATAGGGATGATCAGAACGCTGACCGCTAAGGAAATTGCGGCGAGAGGAATGGTACCGAGGAATTTACCGACCATAATAGAATCGGCAACACTGACCATGATTTGACCGAGCTGGCCGATCATCACGGGATAAGCGAGGGTAAGACTGATCGTATACTGCTCGCTATAGGTACTCCATCGGTAGCCCATCTTGATTAGACGTTATAACGCTCTACTTCGCGCTGGTAAAAGGCTTCAGCCTCTGCAATCAAGCCCTCTAATGCTTTGGTTAAATCGCCTTCGCTCTCATCACTGATATCGTCCAACCATTGTACGTCATCGTTCTCAAGATTTAGTACGAATGCCGGGAATTCAGTGTGAACGATAAATACAGCTTCTGGAAGATCGGTATTGTCACCAACCAAGAATTTTGGGAAACTCATAATCTCTAAAGATTTGTTTCCGCAAAAGTACGCTTATTTCCGTGCGAATTTCTCTACGCAGGATTTACTAATCGGGTTCCCGCTTAAAATGTGCAAACGCTCCATCACATTGCGAAATTCTCGAATATTTCCCGTCCAGTCGTAGGCTTGCAACGCCTCTATCGCATCGGTGGCCAATTCTTTCTTCGCCGCCCCATATTCGGCCGCCACATTTTTCAAGAAGTGCTCGCCCAGCAACGGAATATCCTCCTTGCGATCATTAAGCCCGGGTACCTCAATAACTATCACGCTAAGTCTGTGGTACAAATCCTCACGGAACCGACCTTCAGCAATCTCATTGCGCAAATCCTTGTTCGTAGCCGCCAACACGCGCACGTTCACTGAAACACTTTTGTCTCCACCCACCGGGGTCACTTTATGCTCCTGTAAAGCACGCAACACTTTCGCTTGTGCGCTCAAACTCATGTCCCCGATCTCATCCAAGAACAGCGTCCCACCGTTGGCCAATTCAAATTTTCCCTTTCGGTCCTTTTGTGCACCGGTAAATGCCCCTTTCTTATGTCCAAACAGTTCGCTTTCGATCAATTCAGCCGGGATCGCAGCACAGTTGACTTCAACCATAGGTGCGCTTGAGCGCTCGCTCTGCTCATGAATCTGATGTGCTACCAATTCCTTTCCAGAACCGTTCGGTCCTGTGATCAATACGCGCGCCTCAGAAGGAGCTACTTTTGCGATCATATCGCGCAACTCGTCCATACCCGTGCTCTCGCCGATCATTGTATATTTTTTACTGACCTTCTTTTTCAGGGTCTTCACTTCCTGCACCAGCGTCTTGCGCTCTAATGCGTGACGCACCGTAGAGAGCAGGCGGTTCAAATCTGGTGGCTTCGGCAAATAGTCGAAGGCCCCTTTCTTTAAACAATCCACAGCGGTATTGATATCGCCATGCCCGCTGATCATAATCACGGGCACATCGGCATTCACGCTCATCATGTGTTCGAGCACTTCCACCCCGTCGACATGTGGCATTTTAATATCACAAAACACCAGGTCCCAATTTCCTTCACCGAAGGTTTCAATCGCAGATTTGCCATCAGCAGCCTCTACAATCTCGTTGTCCCTGTCTTCTTCTAAGAGTATTTTTTTCAAGACACGACGAATCGCATCTTCATCTTCGATCAGTAGTATTCTGCTCATGGTATCGCTTTTTTAGGGTTACACGGCGCCGTTATCACTCTCATCACTCTGCGGATGTACCTCGCCAGCTCCGACGATACCGTCGCCAAACTGCGTGATGCGTTCCGGACCTTTCCAAACCGTTCTTTGCGGGAACGGAATAATGATGTGTTGTTCACGGAACTGACGGTCAATCTCAAAGCGAAGTTCACTTTTGATTTTCTCCACGAAGAAGAGATTTCGCGTGTAAAAGTTCAATTCAAAAATCAATGCACTATCCCCAAAGTCCTTCAAAACCACAAGCGGCTCATGGGTCGGGTCAGACTCTGGATGATTCAATGCAATGTCATTCAAAATTTGGGCCACCTTTTGGGTATCACTTCCAAAAGCGACACTTACTCCCACT
>CATITW010000103.1 GCA_949547975.1 Cryomorphaceae bacterium
AAGAATAAATTGGTCTAGTCTTTGACGTAAAATCTAGGGACTCTAGCGCCAATTCCGGTAAGCACCTCATAGGAAATCGTCCCCTGTGCTTGTGCCAAATCTTCAGCACTTTGATGCGGACCCAACAGTTCGACCTCGTCGCCTTTGTGCACCTGAAGTTCTCCGATGTCAACCATGACCATATCCATACAAACTCGGCCTAGAATAGAACAGCGCTGCCCCTGGATATAGACCGCCCCTTTGCCGTTGGAAAGGTGCCTGGACAATCCGTCCGCATAGCCCACAGGAAGTGTTGCATAACGTGTGTGATGCGCTGCAGTGTACGCGCGGCCGTAACCGATGGACTCACCGGGGGCGACTTCACCGAGCTGAGACACCTTACAACGCCAAGAAATGACCTCTTCTAGTGGGGCGATGCCTTCATAGGTGCCTATTCCGTAGAGACCTATACCTAAACGAACCATGTCGTGCTGATGGTCCGTAGCTCTGTGTATGCCGTGCGTATTGAGCGCATGGGCGAGCAGCTTTGGGAAGTGGCTGCGAAGCGCTGCTGTGGTTTTTTCAAAGCGACTGAGCTGCAACGCCGTAAAGGCATCGTGGTCGGGCTGATCTGCCGCCGCAAGGTGGGTGAAGGTTCCGACGACCCCAACACGCTCGTCTGCTGCAAGGCGTACTGCTAACGACGGGATGTCTTCTGGGGCAAAACCCAGCCTATTCATTCCCGTATTTATCTTCACGTGGACCTTGAGGGAGGTGCCTTGAGGGAGCTGGTCTAGGGTGGCGAGCTGACTTTCTTCAAACAATTCCACTTCACAGTCTGCCGCGGCAAGCATTGGGATTTGTTCGGGCTCCACGTTCAGTACGAGAATGGGCATGGTGACGCCTTGAGCGCGGAGGCTGAGGGCTTCCTGGGCATAGGCAACGCCTAGGTAATCGGCATGAATCTCTTGCAAGAAACGTGCGACCTCAAGGGTACCGGCACCGTAACTGGCTGCTTTGACCATGGCCATGACCTTAGTTTGTGGGTGCAGCACGGCTTTGAACTTTTGCAAGTTCCGGCGCATGGCACCGAGATTGACCTCGGCCCAAGTGCTGTGGTATTGCTGACGGAGCGTGGCTGAAAATCGTTCCAAGCGGAATCTGCGCTGGCCTTTGACTAACACGGTTACTTGGCGCAGGTCAACCCCGCTGAATTCTGCCACAAGGTCTGCGACATCCTCCGGGTGTTGTATCCACCAGACGCGCTGCAAGCCGTACGATTCGACCAGCGCTTTTGCCGAAGCTGTCGCCTCCGGAGTAGAAAGGTGACTGAGCACTGCCCATTTTTTGGGATGTGGCGCACTACTGACCAATTCTTCCAAGGCCCAGCGCAATGATTCTACATCTGAACTGTAGGTATCTTCAAGCACATAGCCGCCCGATTGTGCACGGTGCAGCTGCATGCGCATTTCCAAAGGTTGAAGTCGCGAGAGACGCTCGCGAATGTTTTGCAGATCCGCCCCTAAAAGAAGGGCTCCAGCGATTGCATTCATCGCGTTTTCGAAGTGATGGCCAGATGAAAACGGCAATTCCGGTACATCGTTCGGGTCCAATTCCTCCCCGATTCCCCAGATCAAGCATTGCGGTACCGCTAATCCCAATTTCTTGGCCTTATCGTACCATTTTCGTGAAGTAGCGATGCGTTCGCAACGTGCAAACAGCTGCCATTTTTCAGCGAATTTTTGATCGTCGCTTTCAAAGTGCTCCTCGTGGGCGTCGCCCAAGGTGGTGAACACGCCAAAGTCAGGCTGCACCAGTGCTTCGTGGTGCTGCATGGTGGAGGGGCGGTCGATGCCTACCTCAATGATGGCTGCGCGGTATTCCGCAGTGATGCCGCACAGGGTAAGTGGAACGCCAAGTTCGCTGTTGAAGCTCCCTGGGGTGCGGTACCAGTTTACGGGGGTACCCGCCAATTCCATCATCCATTCCTTGACCACCGTTTTTCCGTTGCTGCCGGTGAGCGCTAAAAGTTTCCCTTGAAGGCTTGCGCGCGAGCGGGCGGCCCAGCTGCGAAGTACTTCGAGCGGATCAGGGTGAACGACAAATGCGGTGTTTGGATGCTGCGCTTGCCAGGGCGCCGGGTTGCGGCACACGATGACTTCGGCGCCGGCGTTGATGGCGTCGGGAATGTAGGCGTGGCCGTCCCCAGTTGCGGTGTGTAGGGCTATGAAACACGAAGGCCGGCCGCTGTGGATGCGGCGAGAATCAAAAGCGAAACGCTCAAAGCTCGCAGTGGCGTTGCCGTGGAGCTGGGCGTTACTCGCTGAGGCTATGTCAGCTGCGCTGATTCTCAATGTTCTTAGCGTTTAGTTCGTTGTATATGACGCGGGAAACGGGCTCGTATTCGCCGGTTTCGCCGAGCATGAAGGTGGCGTCACCTTCGACTTTGCGGTAACTGAAGTGGGCCGGTCCGCCGGTGCGGCGACAAATGGCGTGCAATTTCGTGACGTACTCTGCAGTAGCTAGAAGGTGGGGCATAGGACCGAAGGGACGGCCTTTGAAGTCGAGGTCGAGTCCGGCGATGACGACGCGCTTGCCTTGGTTGGCGAGGTCGTTCGCGACTTGGATGATGCCTTCATCAAAAAATTGGGCCTCATCGATACCTACCACTTGCACGTCATCGGCGAGGAGCACCATGTTGGAAGAGCTTTCGACCGGAGTGGAATGAATGGAATTTTTATCGTGGCTGACCACCTCGGTTTCATCGTAACGCACATCAGAGGCTGGCTTGAAAATCTCCACCTTTTGACCTGCGATTTGGGCGCGGCGCATGCGACGGATCAATTCTTCGGTCTTTCCACTGAACATAGGGCCACAGATGACTTCGATCCAGCCGCCTAATTGTTGGTTAAATTCTACTCCGCTGTGAAACATGAGGTGAGATTAGTGCTACTTTTCAAAACGTTAAAGGTAGATAAATAAGAAGCAGAGGAAAAGGCTATGCAGGAGAGAAAACGAATCGAGCAGGAATTGGCCACCCTAGCCCTTGCGGTGGGTGCAAAAAGTAACGAGGAAGCGACGGCGGCGTTGTGGGATTTGTATACCCAATTTGCTATTTTGACCGCAGAAGAGCGGGTTCGTACAGAAATTTCTTCGAGGCAAGAATCGTTGCAAGCACAGCTCGAAGCGCGGCTGAGTGCCCTGCAAAATGAATTGGCTGAGGCACGGACCGAAGCGCCGGTCGTGGAGGAAGTTCGCGCGGAGGAATTGGCTCCAGAGGATTCTACTCCAGAAGCGGCTCCGGAAGTCGTCGAAATAGCGCCAGCGGCTGTGGAAACTGCGCCAGAATTGGTCGATACTCCTGACGAAGAACCTGCTCTAGCACCAGATCCTGCACCTGCAAAAGTTGCGCCTGCCCCACCCGTTCAAACCACGATCGAAGAGGTGCCTGCCGTGGAGGAAGCTCCGGTAGAGGCCGAGGTTGCCGCACCTGAAACGCCAGCAAATGTGGTCGAGCGTGCCCAGCAAGGCGGCGAGAAAAAATCACTCAACGACCGATTCGCACAGAAGGCCCTTTCTTTCGGCTTAAACG
>CATITW010000104.1 GCA_949547975.1 Cryomorphaceae bacterium
ATCCGAATAGCGGTATTCTTTACTTTTCAAATCTGATTCAGCAAGCATAGAGAACATCGTATCGCGAACGGATTCCCGAATCCATAATCCGCCTCCTACGTCACTGTAACCCGGTTGCGGATGGGAAGAATACCAGTACGCTTTCACACTATCGTTCTTGATGGTTTTTAAATAATAGGGAATCCATGCCGCCAATCCGCTCTGGTGCGCGAGGACGTCTTCGATCACTAAGTGTTCTTTGTTGGACCCTGCGAGACGATCGGTATGATTGCCCAGAGTGGTTCCTAATAAGAGCGGCTGCTTTTCATACCACTGCATCATGCCCGGCAACGTTGCCGTGATTTTCGTAACGGATGCGATGTCGTACAGATCTTTCCAATCCACAGCGCGACCGCCATAAGTATGGGCGCCAAATGATTTTTGATAAACCACTGTTCCCTTCCGCGCCACGAGAATTTGTCCACCCGGAGTGGCACCTTGCCCAATGGCATAAAGCATGGTAGAATCTATCGATTGAAAGGGGCCCTCACTCAGGCCCACCTCAAAAGGGAGCCCGTAGCTTAGTCGCTCGATCGGGGCCGTGTGTACCCCACTTCCTGCAGGCAGGTCTGCACCGAGATCTACGGGCAGTGTCCCATGAACGCCGCGTGCACCGAAGAGCATTTGTGGGGCGATCATCTGCGTGGTTGCGTCATTTTCATACAGGACCAAAACGCGGGATTTATCGCCGAGGTCTGGATAGGTCAAAAGGCCGTAAGGATTAGCAAAATGCAAGACATACAAAGGTTTACCAGTGGCCACTAAAGCAGCAATAGTCGCCCTGTCCGATGCGGTAAGTTTGTAACGCTTCCATGGGTTTTTCACGTTTTGATGGAACGACACGATCCATGCATCCGGCAGCACATCGGGCAAGGAGGACGAGGATGTAATGGTCACATGATCCATCTCCACATACCGATCGAGATACTCCTTCACTACAGATGCCGAAGCGCCGTCTCCAAAGGTCACATGCGTAAAATCTTGAGTTAAGTTTTTGATGGGGAATTCGGCAGTTCCCGCCGGAAGTAGCGTCGGTGCTTGCAATGCAAATTTGAACGTCAGGGTGGTATTTACGCGCTCTTGCGCTGGATGAAGTGCCGCTAAAGTCGTTGCCATTTCCCCTTCTTGGGCCAATTCCCAATCCAACACCGCACGCGTCTGCCACTTCGCACGCAATATGCGATCGACACGGCGGTCCAATTCTGCTTCGTCCAACCTCCCGTCTTTAAACGCCTGTACCAGCTGAGCAGCGGCCTTCGGCACATCCATCGGAAAGAGTAAAATATCGTTACCTGCCTTGAATGCCTCTATTTCCAATGCACCGATCGGGGCAAACTCGCTCACCCCTTTCATGTTCAACGCATCCGTGATCACTAAACCGTCGTAGCCCCATTCCTTGCGCAGCACACCATCAATCACCGTCGGCGAAAGGCTCGTAGGTTTGCCGCTGGGCTCTAAGGATGGGATGTTCAAATGGGCGATCATAAAGGAAGCCACGCCCGCATCAACGGCCGCTTTGAAGGGCACCCATTCCACGGCTTTAAGCTGCTCGAGGGTTCTATCGACTTTGGGTAAGGTTTTGTGGCTGTCGCTTTGCGTGTCGCCGTGTCCGGGAAAATGCTTTCCACAAGCCAAGACGCCCTGCTCCTGCAAACCTTCGATAACGGCCGTTCCTTGGAGGCTGACATTGGCCGGGTCCGAACCGAAGGAACGTGCACCGATGATGGGGTTTGAAGGGTTTGTGTTGACGTCGAGAACGGGCGAAAAGCTCATATGCACGCCCACTTTCTGACATTCTTTCGCAAGCGCTGTGCCCAATTCCTTCGCGAGTGGACCATAACTACCGGCCCCCACTGTGAGCGACGTCGGAAATTTATAGGTACTGTCCAGACGCATGGCCTGACCCCACTCTGCATCTTGGCCGACGAGCAAGGGAACGGATGCGATCTGTTGCAAAGATTCGAGCATGCGGCGCTGGCGCGCTGGGCCGCCTTGCATGGCGATCCCCCCGCCGATGTGATAATTGCGCACGAGCATTTGCAAATAACGCTGGTGTTCCACGGACTTATTGCTGTACGCTGCGACCATAAAAAGCTGGCCAACTTTCTGCTCGAGCGTTAAGGAATTGCGGAGCGAATCTAAGTTATCGTGCTGTTTTTGAGAAAATTGGCCAAAAACGGCGGAGGTTGTTAGCAGAAGTGTTAAAACGATGAGGATCCGAGAGCGCATGGGCTGAAAAAGTGATTGGAGGTTCTTACCTTTGAAGAAGGAGAAGTTAAGACAATATGGCATTTTTCGCACGCAATACACCACGTGGTTTTCAACATAAACCCCGCTTCCACGACGAGCGCGAGGAGCGCATTCGCATCTTAGAGCGGCCTGAAGGAGAGGACGGCATTCCGTTCGATAACCCGGAGAAATACCGCCAGCGTTTACGTGATAATTGGGATTTGAGAAGAGCCCAAAGTGCTGGGAAAAGCGACGGATACGCTAAACGCCTGCTGTACAGCTTATTGTTCCTTATCATCACCGTTATTGTAGCTGCCAAATTCCTCCTATGACCTCCACCATTTCCGTCCTTCCCGACCACGTAGCGAACCAGATTGCTGCGGGCGAGGTAGTGCAGCGCCCTGCCTCTATCGTTAAGGAATTGCTTGAAAACAGCATCGATGCCGGTGCCACAAAAATCACCCTCGCCATCACAGGAGCGGGTAAAACGGCTATTGTGGTCAGTGATAATGGCAAAGGGATGAATGAGGCCGATGCAGAATTGTGCTTTCGCCGCCATGCGACTTCGAAAATCAGCAGTGCTGCGGATCTATTCAACCTGCACACACGAGGTTTCCGTGGGGAAGCCATGGCTTCTATTGCTGCGGTTGCGCATGTGGTACTCCGCACAAACACGAACGAAGAAGGGCTGGGAAGCCAGCTCAAACTCGAGGACGGCAAAGTGATTTCTCGCACGCCATTTCCAGGGCCTAAAGGTTCCATCGTGGAGGTAAAGAACCTGTTTTACAATGTGCCGGCACGTCGTAAGTTCTTGAAAAACGACCGCGTTGAATTGCGCCATTGCATCGATGAATTTCACCGCGTGGCCCTAGTCCACAACGACATCGAATGGATTTTTAAAAGCGACGAGAAGCTACTTTTTCACTTGCAAGCAGAGCCGCTACGTAAACGCATTAGCGCGATTTTTGGCCGAAAATTTGACGAGCGCCTGGTTCCGATCGAGGAACGCACAGAATTGGTTCAGGTCAAAGGATTTGTGTTAAAACCAGAGTTCGCGAAGAAAAAGCGCGGTGAACAATTCTTTTTTGTCAACGGACGTTTCATCAAATCCCCGTTCCTACACAACGCCTTGCGCGAAGCCTTTGAAGAAGTGCTTACCGCAGAGCATCACCCGGGGTACTTCCTGTATCTCGAAGTGGATCCGAGCGCGCTAGATGTGAACATTCACCCGACCAAAACTGAGGTTAAATTTGAAGATGAGCGCAGCATTTATGCCGTTCTGCGGTCTGCGGCCCGTCATGCCATAGGCCAATTCAATGTAGCCCCCGCCATAGATTTTGATTCCGAGATCAGCCTAAGCGTGCCGCCGATGCCGCAGGGACATGTCCCTAAAACTCCTCAAATCAAAGTGAACCCCCACTTTAATCCGTTCGAAAGTACCCAGCCGGAGCGCCCGAGAGTGCGTACCGACGAGCAGCGCTACGAGCGGATCCAGAGCGAGAAAATGCTCAACGATACGCCCGAAATGGGCATACCCGCCTTGCAGGAAGAGCTCGACGAATTTTGGAATGAAAGCAGTCGCATCGAAGAAGGCAGCGCGCCGGCTTTAAGCAAAGGTCAAGTATTGCCTTGGGGAAAATATGCCCTTACCGTGCTCGGAGAACGCATGCTGTTTATCGACATTGCTGCGGCCCGCTTCCGCATTCTCTTTGATCAGCTCTGGCTTAAACTGCAAGACGCTACCCTTGCATCACAGCAGTTGCTCTTCCCGGCAGAAATGGAAGTCAGCCTTTCAGAAAAAGCCCTACTGGAAGAACATGCACAGCACTTTACGGTAGCGGGATTCGACTGGCGCTTTGCACCGGACAACAAAACTTTGGAGATTACCGGAGTACCGATGGAATTGACGCCTGATCAAGCGGTACCGGTGCTGGAGAAAATTTTAGAAAACGTGAGCGAGTTGGAGGAATTGGCCACGTCGGAACTTTTAAAAACATTGGCTTTGGGCATCGCTAAAAATGCCTCTAGGACTGCATTGCCGAAATCGGCTGAAGAATTAACCACATTACGAGAGCGCCTGTTGAGCAGCACGAATCCGCAGTTCACACCGACGGGAAAAAAGATCATCGCTGAACTCTCGCAACAAGATTTAGTTACCTTATTATGATCGCTCAACAACGCTTTAGCTTAATGCCCACAGTAGTAAAAAACCTACTGATTATCAACGGCTTGATGTTCCTCGGAATGATCAGCATCCGTTCGACTTTTGGCATCGACATCACCCAGTGGACCGGATTGTACTTTCCCGCATCGGATAACTTCTTGCCACTGCAGCTCGTTACACACATGTTCATGCATGGAAATTTTCAGCACATCCTATCGAATATGATCATGCTCTGGTTCCTTGGATCCGCGATGGAAAACTACTGGGGATCGCAGCGCTTTTTGATCTACTACCTGCTGACTGGATTAGGGGCAAGTGCCTTACAGATTAGTGTGAACGCGTACGAATATTTTGACCTTCTCGGCCAGCTTAGCGCTGAGAATGCGCAGGTAGTGGTTAGTGAAGGCAACGATCTGATCAGCCGTAACTACAACTACACCAACCCAGTGATGGGCGCGCTCAACCGCCTGCTCAATACCCCAATGGTGGGCGCATCTGGCGCGGTATTCGGCGTCTTGCTCGCCTTCGGAATGACCTTCCCAAACCAAGTCATTTATCTGAACTTCTTCTTCCCGATCAAAGCGAAGTACTTCGTGATCGGCTATGGACTTTTCGAGCTCTACAACGGCTTTGCAGTAAG
>CATITW010000105.1 GCA_949547975.1 Cryomorphaceae bacterium
AGGAGTAAGTCTTCAGTACAACTTGTTCTCAGGTTTCCAGAGCGCTACTCAGCGCCAAAACGCAGCGCTAGAATCGATGAAGGCCACGCGCCGCCTCGACCAAGTCCGTGAAACCATGGAAAATACCGTTCGCAATGCCTACCGTACGTTCCAAAATGCCCAGCAAGTAGCGAGCTTGGAAGCAGCGAATGCGACTGTCGCTTTCCAGCGTTTCGAAAAACTTCAGGAGCGCTACGCCTTAGGCCAGGCATCGAGCCTCGAGCTCCGTCAAAGTCAGCTCGCATGGATGGCCGCAGAACAAGGCAAGATGAGCGCACAGTTCCGTGCTACCAATGCCCAAATCGCCCTACTTCAACTCATGGGTACCATTCATTCGGATCAACCTTAAAACGCATTGTATAAATGGCCGATCGTACCGAAGTAACCCTACGCAACCCCAAAGTCTACCGCAGTTTCATCACGAACGGCCGTCATATCGTAGAAGCCGATGAGCCCGAAGATTTTGGCGGCTTTGACTCTGCCATGAATCCCGTAGAGCTTGTGCTTGCAGGATTAGCGGAATGCAAAGCCGTTACGGTACGTGCAAAAGCGGCACAGCTCGGCGTTGAGCTTGGTGAGATTCGTGCGACCGTAGGTATAGAAACAACAAGAGGCGAAGGCAGGGCCCTCGCCTCTAAAGTGGATGTAAAGCTGGATTGGGACGGTGCTACTTCAGAGGAGCAACGTGAAAAAATCCTTACTTCGACCTCGCGTTGTTTCGTCCACCGCATGCTCCAAGGGAGCTTCGATATCGAGACGAGTTACAACGACTAAAGATTCATTTCAGGGACGTCGCCCTCGACGATCAATCGGCCAGCGGTCTTCTCCTGAATTTCTTCAACAGTTACCCCGGGAGCACGCTCGATCAGAACGAATCCGCGCTCGGAATCCACTTCCAAAACGGCGAGATCCGTAACGATACGCTTTACGCAGCCCACACCCGTTAACGGTAGGCTACACGAGGGCAGAAGCTTGCTTTCCCCTTTGCGATTCGTGTGTTGCATCGCGACGATAATGTTCTCTGCCGAGGCAACGAGATCCATCGCGCCACCCATGCCTTTGACCATCTTGCCTGGGATTTTCCAGTTGGCGATATCTCCGCTGTCACTGACCTCCATTGCTCCTAAAACGGTGAGCTGTACGTGCTGTCCACGAATCATGGCAAAGCTGAGTTCACTCGAGAAAAACGAGGCGCCAGGCAGGGCAGTAATGGTTTGTTTTCCTGCATTGATCAGGTCCGCGTCTTCTTCCCCTTCAAACGGGAAGGCGCCCATGCCTAGGATGCCATTTTCACTTTGAAATTCTACATTGATACCTTTAGGAATGTGGTTCGCAACGAGGGTCGGAATACCGATTCCCAGATTTACGTACCATCCATCGCGCAATTCCTGCGCAATACGCTGTGCGATTTGGTCTTTGCTCAATCCCATAATTATTCGGCTTTAGCACGCACGGTGCGTTGTTCAATACGTTTCTCGTAGTCGGTTCCTTGGAAAATTCGCTGCACAAAAATCCCAGGGACATGCACTGTATTCGGGTCCAATTCTCCCACTTCGACCAATTCCTCCACTTCAGCAACGGTGATTTTACCCGCCATCGCCATCATCGGATTGAAATTTCGCGCAGTGCCTTTAAATACAAGATTACCCGCCTTGTCACCCTTCCACGCCTTTACAAAAGCAAAAGGTGCATCAAAGGCGTGCTCCAAAATATGTGGCTTGCCATCAAACACTCGAACTTCCTTGCCCTCTGCCACCTCGGTACCGTATCCGGCTGGTGTGAAAAACGCAGGAATACCCGCTCCGGCAGCACGACAACGCTCCGCAAGTGTACCCTGCGGCACAAGGTCAACTTCCAGTTCGCCCGAGAGCATCTGGCGCTCGAATTCGTCATTTTCGCCTACGTACGAGGCGATCATCTTTTTGATTTGGCGCGTGTGCAAGAGCAGCCCGAGGCCAAAATCATCTACCCCCGCATTGTTGGAGATGCAGGTAATGTTGGTGGTTCCCTTGTCGCGAATGGCGCCAATGGCATTTTCCGGAATTCCGCAAAGTCCAAAGCCGCCAAACATCACGGTCATTCCGTCCTCAAGGCCTTCAACTGCCTGGTGGGCATCCGCTACGACCTTGGAAATGTAGCTGTGTTTTTGTGACATAATACTTTCGTTTTAGATAGGTTCGAATGCTAAAATCAGTCCTCGATCGCAGGTAAAATTTTGGTGCGTACTTCCCCAAAACCGATACGAACATCGCCGTTTTGACACCAGCCGCGCATGCGTACCGTGTCGTTGTCTTCGATAAATGTTCGGGTCTCGCCCGTAGCCAAAGTGATCGGCTCTTTCCCTGCCCAAGAAAGCTCAAGCATGGATCCATAGCTGTCTTTGGTCGGTCCAGAAATGGTCCCTGAGGCCATCATATCGCCGGCATTCACGTTACAACCGTTCACCGTGTGGTGCGCAAGCTGCTGACGCTGATTCCAGTACATGTATTTGTAGTTCGAACGCGAAATCACGGTCCCTTCTTTCCCTTCTGGGGCCAATTCCACCTCGAGGTTAATGTCATAATTGCATTTCCCACTCGTTTCCAAATAAGGCAAAACCGGCGGATCTTGTTTCGGTCCCTGAACTTTGAACGGCTCTAGCGCATCCATAGTCACGACCCAAGGGCTCATGCTCGAGCCAAAGTTTTTTCCAAGGAACGGACCTAACGGCACATACTCCCATTTTTGAATGTCGCGAGCGCTCCAGTCGTTAAAGACCACCATTCCAAAGATGTACTCGTCCGCTTCCTCCGCTTTGATGCGATGACCGAGCGGCTTGCCTTCCCCGGTAATAAATGCCATCTCCAACTCAAAGTCCATGCGTACCGAAGGGCCAAAAGTCGGTGCATCCGCTCCCGGTGCCATGCGCTGTCCCTTTGGACGATGCACATCCACTCCGCTGATCACGATTGATGAGCTGCGTCCGTGGTAGCCTACCGGAATGTGCTTCCAGTTCGGCAGCAACGCATTTTCTGGGTCGCGGAACATCTTACCTACGTTCGTCGCATGCTCTATCGAGCTGTAGAAATCGGTATAATCTTGAACGAAAACCGGCATCAACATCTGCACGTGCTCCACCGGGAACAGCGCCTTATTCTGATGCGCCACTTCACTTTTAAGGCTCGTGTTGTTCTCGTCGAACAGCTCTGCCAAACGGTTTCTAACCGCACGCCATATCGGACGTCCGAGCGCTATGAAATCGTTCAGTGTATCCTGTAAAAACACATCATCCGGGAGGTCGATGCCTTTAAAATAGCCGAGCTGTTGCAGCACGCTAAGGTCGATCGCTGTATTGCCGATACGCGTTCCTGTGGTGATGATATCGTCTTCCGGGATGAACACCCCGAACGGTAAGTTTTGTATTGGAAAATCACTTCCTTCAGGCACTGGGATCCATGAAGTTCTTGAGGGATCGTTCGCTAGATTCTGAGTCATAATCTGTGTATTTAGGTCATCTAAGAGCTCTAAAATACAATGGAGAACACGACTTTTTCAGTGGATGTGGGTTTAAATTTTCGAAGCACCAATTCCTTCTAAAAAATCCCCTCCCAATCCAAATTGGGCACAAAAAAAAACTCCGGCCCATCAGACCAGAGTTTCTTATTATCGTGCGGTTCCTTCGAAATTACAAGGTACCTCTGCTTTCTTGTTCGCGTTCGATCGCCTCGAAAAGGGCCTTGAAATTCCCCTTGCCGAAACTCGTTGCGCCTTTGCGCTGAATGATCTCGATAAAGACGGTAGGGCGGTCCATCAGCGGCTTGGTGAAGAGTTGGAGCAAATACCCCTCGTCATCGCGGTCCACCAAAATCTTGTACTTCTTCAACACTTCGATGTCCTCGTCAATCGCGCCTACGCGGTCTTGCAAATCATCATAGTAGGAAGCCGGTACGTCCAAAAACTCCACCCCGCGCTCGCGCAATTCGTGAATGGTATAGATGATATTATCGGTAGCAAGCGCCAAATGCTGCACTCCAGCACCGTTGTAGAAGTTGATGTACTCCTCGATCTGGCTACGTTTTTTCCCTTCAGCTGGTTCATTGATCGGGAATTTGATACGGCCGTTCCCGTTGGACATCACCTTTGACATCAAAGCGGTGTATTCCGTAGAAATGTCATTGTCGTCGAACGATACGATCTGCGTAAATCCCATCACTTCCGCGTAGAACTTCACCCAAGTATTCATTTGTCCCCAGTCCACATTGCCGACCATGTGATCGATGTACTTCAAGCCTACAGACTCCGGCTGGTATTTCGGTGTACGCGCTGTGTAACCTGGAAGGAAGGGGCCGTCATAGTCGTTGCGCTCTACGAACAGGTGCACCGTTTCTCCATACGTATAGATTCCTGCAGTCACCACTTTTCCGTTCGCGTCCTCGTGCACAGTCGGCTCTTGGTACGGCTTCGCACCTTTTGCGGTGGTTACTTCAAACGCCTTCTTCGCATCTGGAACCCAAAGGGCAACGATCTTCACCCCATCACCGTGCTCGTTCAGGTGGCGGTTAATGTCGCTGTCTTTCACCAAAGAAGAGGTGATCACTAGGCGAATTTTATCTTGTTGTAAAACGTACGAAGTACGGTCAGTGACGCCTGTTTCCAAACCGGCATAAGCGACTTCTTGAAAGCCGAAAGCGGTTTTAAAGTAAAAGGCACTTTGCTTTGCGTTTCCGACGTACATCTCGACGTGATCGGTTCCCCAAAGCTCTAGGAAATCCTGAGCTTCTTCGTATTGTTTTGGTAATGCGGTGGTATTCATATGCTGTATTTGAGGCTATAAAGTTAGTGGTATTATTGAAGCAAATCCAAGGCGGTATGCAGGTCGTGAATCAGATCGTCGGCGTCTTCTACACCCACACTGATGCGGATCAGGCTTTCTGTAATGCCCAATTCTTCTTTCAACCCATCTTCCACCTTGCTATGCGTCATGCTATGCGGGTGCTCACACAAACTCTCCGTACTTCCTAAACTCACGCCTAGTTTAAACACCTCGATGTGATCCAGCACTTTAAAAGCTTCTGCTTCCCCGCCCTTGATGTACAAGGAAATCATCGACCCGGTACCGCCGTACTCCGTACCAAAAACGTCTGCCTGCTGCGGGTTCCAGTGCTGAATATTTCCTAGATAGCGCACTTCAGAAACGGCCGGGTGCTTTGTCAACGCTTCGGCGATCCGGTGCGTGTTTGCTTCTTGCGCTTTGGTTCTCAATACAAAGGTTTCTAACGAACGCAATAACAACCAGCTGTCCATAGGACCCAAGATGCCGCCGATGAAGGTGCGCGCCAAACGTAGTCTGTTGATCCACTCTGGTGCTCCTGTGGCTGCTCCGGCAATCACATCGCTGTGTCCGCCGAGGTTTTTAGTCGCAGAATACACGACAATATCAGCACCGAACTCATGCGGTCGGCACATCAGCGGTCCCATATAGGTGTTGTCTACGATGACCGGCACAAGATGTTCGTCACTGCTGAAGGCGTCGGCAATCTCGCGTGCCTGAGCGATGGAATAGATGTCCAGAGTTGGATTAGCGGGAGTTTCTGTGAAAAATGCGCTGATGGTTTTCTGACCGAATTGGTCACGGACTCCTGCGATCACTTCCTCGCTTGACATTCCGTGGGGTACATGAAAAGTATGCACCCTGTATTGCGAGAGATAATGACTGATAAAACTATGTGTTCCGCCGTATACCGGACCGGTATGCAGTAGGACAGTATCTGGTTTACAGAGTTCTAGGAGTGTTCCGGAAATCACGGCCATACCGCTGGCGAATACCAGCGCATCTTCTGCGCCGCCTAATATAGCGAGACGCTGCTCGAGGAGTTGGGTATTTGGCGAGCCCAAACGGCTGTAAATATTACCCATGACGGCACCTTCAGGCATCTCTTCTTTACCGGTTGCCCAGGAAAAATAGTCTTTTCCAGCCTGAGCATTTGGGAACTCGTAGGTGGAGGTTTGGTAGATGGGTTGCTTCATGCTGCCGTGGTAATCGGCCGCGTGATAGCCGTAACCCAGCATCTCGGTTTGTGGTTTTTTTTGCATGGTTGTGTTGTGATAGGTTCTAAAAACAAGCGCCCCCTAAAAAAGGAGGCACTCGTGTATTCGATAGGATGCTATTTCATCCAGCTTTTGTGGTAGTCACCTGCGTCGAGCGCTAGGGCTTGCTCGGTGATTTGAAGAGGTGCAAATGTATCGACCATCACGGCCAATTCTAACGTCTCCTTCTTCCCAATGCTCGCCTCGTACGTTCCTGGGTGCGGTCCATGTGGAATGCCCGCCGGATGTAAGGTGATCTGTCCGCGGCCGATATTGTTTCGGCTCATGAAATCACCGTCCACATAGTACAATACCTCGTCAGAGTCGATGTTACTGTGGTTGTACGGCGCGGGAATCGATTGTGGATGGTAGTCGTACAAGCGCGGCACAAAAGAACAAATGACAAACGCTCCGGTTTCGAACGTTTGGTGCACCGGAGGCGGTTGGTGGACGCGTCCAGTGATCGGTTCAAAGTCATGAATGCTGAAGGCGTACGGATAGTTGTACCCGTCCCAACCGACCACACCGAACGGATGCGCCGCATAGGTATAGTGGTGCAACATGCCTTGTTTTTTCACTTTAATATCGAAATCGCCGATCTCGTCCACAGGCTCGGTAAATTCCGGCGCACGAAGATCTCTTTCGCAATACGGGCTGTGTTCTAAAAGCTGTCCAAACCAATTGCGGTAACGCTTGGGTGTGTAGATGGGTTGGGCACTTTCCACGATAAATAATCGGTTCTCGGCAGTGTCAAACTCGAACTGCTGGATCATACCGCGTGGTATCAAAAGATAATCTCCCGGCCCAAAGGCAAGCGCTCCAAACTGTGTTTTTAGCGTTCCGCTTCCTTCATGAACAAACACACATTCATCGTTCTGCGCATTTTTGTAGAAGTAGTCGGTCATGCTTTTGGTGGGCGCGGCAAGGGTGATCGTACAATCCTTGTTGGTCAGCACCGGAACGCGACTTTCGAGGTAATCTTCCTTGGGGGCGACGTCAAAACCTTTGAGTCGGTAGGCCTTCATGTTGTGGTCCACAGCTATTTTTGGGCGTACATCTACGCTCTGGTGCACTTCTTTCACCATGGTTGGCGGATGGCAGTGGTAGAGCAGTGAAGACATCCCGTCAAAACCGATGGTGCCGAAGAGTTCCTCGTGGTAGAGCTCCCCGTTTTCCTTGCGGAATTGGGTGTGTCTCTTGTGCGGAAATTGGCCTTGTTTCTGGTAAAATGGCATAAAAATCTGCTGTTTGTATCGTGTAGGTTCGTACAAATATACACTACTTTAGGGGAGTTAAATTTTGATAAATGTCAACACCCGTACGCATTGCAACCGCACTTTTTGAAGCCTTAGAAACCGGAACGCCCATCGCCCCACTGCGCGACAGCATCGATAATGATGTGGATCAGGCCTATGCCATCCAGCAAGAACTCGTTGCACTGCGTCAAGCCCGCGGGGAGAAGATTGTTGGAAAGAAAATTGGTTTGACTTCTCCGGCCGTTCAAAAGCAGCTTGGCGTGGATCAGCCAGATTATGGCGTGTTGTTCGATACCATGGACCTGTCCAAGCACGATTCGATCGACATGTCACTGTTGATGCAGCCGAAGGTTGAGGGCGAAATCACCTTTGTACTCGGCGCAGATCTTGATCAAGACCAAATCACCATGGACACGCTCAAATCTGCGATTGCTGAGGTGCGTTCGAGCATCGAGATCGTCGGCTCCAGGGTTCGAGACTGGGACATTCGCATCTCGGATACTATTGCGGATAACGCGTCTGGTTCACACTTTGTAATCGGCACTCAGGCACGTACGCTTAGCGAAGTCGTACCCGCTGAGGTAGGCATGAAGTTGTATAAAAATGGCGAATTAGCGAGCGAGGGTAGTGGCGAAGCCTGCATGGGTAATCCCCTAAATGCCGCGCTTTGGTTGGCACAAACCATGAAGGATAACGGCCGTCCCTTACTGAAAGGGGAGGTGCTGCTTTCCGGCGCTCTAGGCCCCATGGTTCCTGTGGAATCGGGCGATGAGTTCGTCTTGGAGATCGATGGTTTTGAGCCAATTACGGCAAAATTCACCCACTAAAAAATAACGCGCACTTCATCTTGAAAAGTGTATTTTTCCTCTAGGAAATTTTCGCTTGTACAATCCCATTGTCGGTTTACATTTGCGCACCTTTTTTTGAGATGAAAAATAAATACGCTGATCTAGTAGAGCAGACCTTCGTCTGGCCTACCGAAGAATTTGGAGTCACAGAGGACCACACCCTTACGTGGAACGGTCTTGACTTGCGCCCGCTGCTGAAGCAGTACGGCACACCGCTGCGCTTGACGTACTTGCCGAAGATCGACGAGAACATCCAGCGTGCCCGTCGCATGTTCCATGTCGCTATGGCGAAGGTGGACTACGACGCGGAATATCATTTCTGTTATTGCACCAAAAGCAATCACTTCAGCTTCGTGATGGAGCGTGTCTTGCAGAACGAAGTACACCTGGAAACTTCCAGCGCCTTCGACATTAACATCGTGCGCAACATGGCCGCTAAGGGCCTATTGCCTACCGAGCGCCACATCGTCTGCAACGGCTACAAAACGCTGAAGTATTTGGACAACATCGCAGGACTCATCACAGACGGCTACGAGAATGTCGTGACCGTTATTGACCATGTGGAGGAGTTGGAACAATTGACCAGTAGGATAAACAAGAAAGCAAAAGTGGGCATCCGAATCGCATCAGAGGAAGAGCCGAAATTTGAATTCTATACCTCGCGTTTGGGTATCGGCTACCGCGATATCGTGGATTTTTACAAGATGAAAATTGCCGACAATGAAAAAGCAGAGCTCAAAATGCTGCACTTTTTCATCAATACCGGCATCAAAGACACGGCTTACTACTGGAACGAATTGCGCAAATGTGTGAACGTCTACATCGACCTCAAACGCATCTGCCCCTCTTTGGACAGCTTGAACATCGGCGGCGGATTCCCGATCAAAACGAGTCTCGGAATGGACTTCGACTATGAATACATGGCGGAGGAAATCATCCAGCAGATTAAAACCATGTGTAACTACGCGGATGTCCCTGAACCGCATATTTTTAGTGAATTCGGCTCCTACACCGTCGGTGAAAGCGGGGCCAATTTCTATTCGGTCCTCGGCCAAAAGAAACAAAACGACCGCGAGCTTTGGTACATGATCGATAGCTCTTTCATGACCACTTTGCCGGACAGCTGGGCGATCAACAAGCGCTTCATCATGCTGCCCATCAACAAATGGGACAAGCCTTACGACCGCGTTCTGCTCGGTGGCTTGACCTGTGATTCGGACGACTACTACAACGCGGAACAACACGTAAATGCCATCTTCTTACCGAAGCTGCGCAAGACCGACAGCGAACCGCTTTACATTGGATTCTTTAACACCGGTGCGTACCAAGAATCGCTCGCAGGCTACGGCGGAACCAAGCACTGTTTGCTCCCTTCCCCAAAGCATGTCGTGATTGACATGGACGAAGACGGAAATACCTCATCAAGCCTCTTTGCAGAAGAACAAACTGCCGAGAGTATGCTCAATATTTTAGGCTATGAATAACGCATCACAAAAGGGTCCGATCTCTCAGTTCATGGCCCACAACTACCGCCACTTCAACGCTGCTGCGATGATGGACGCGGCCAAAGGCTATGAAGCGCACCTTACTGCAGGTGGTAAAATGATGGTGACCCTTGCCGGGGCGATGTCCACGGCAGAATTGGGCATCTCACTTGCGGAAATGATCCGTCAGGGAAAAGTCGATATCATCTCATGTACTGGGGCGAACCTCGAAGAAGATTTGATGAACCTCGTAGCACACACCCACTACGAGCGTGTACCAGAATACCGTGATCTAACGCCGCAGCAAGAACGCGAATTGCTCGACCGCGGCTTGAACCGTGTGACCGATACTTGTATTCCCGAGGAGGAGGCATTCCGTCGCCTTCAAGGGCATATTGAAGACATTTGGCGCAAGGCTGAGGCGAAAGGGGAGCGTTATTTCCCGCACGAATACATGTACAAAATGCTACTGTCGGGTGTCCTGGAGCAGTACTATGAGATCGATCCTAAAAACTCGTGGATGCTAGCGGCTGCCGAGCGCAATCTGCCGATCGTCGTTCCAGGTTGGGAGGACAGCACCATGGGCAACATCTTCTCTTCGTATTGCATCAAAGGCGAACTACAGCCGAGCACCGTGAAAAGTGGCATCGAATACATGATGTGGCTTGCCGGCTGGTACACGGAAACTTCGAAAGATGCATCCATCGGATTTTTTCAGATCGGTGGAGGTATAGCGGGTGATTTCCCGATCTGTGTCGTTCCGATGTTGTACCAAGATTTGGAATTGGAAGAAACGCCATTTTGGGGATACTTCTGCCAGATCTCCGATTCGACGACTTCGTACGGATCGTATTCTGGCGCAGTCCCTAATGAGAAGATTACCTGGGGGAAATTGGACGCAGATACGCCCAAATTTATTGTTGAAAGTGATGCAACCATCGTTGCTCCATTAATGTTTGCTTGGATTTTAGGTCAATAAAAAACGGTGGCTAAAAGAAATGTGATCAAAGACTACAAGACCATGACGCCGGAGCTCATGGCGCTTCTTGTAGCAGCGTACCCGGAGGGATTCGAGTACGACACCGTGTATTTTACAAATGCAAAAGGTGAAAAGGTGGAGGCGGTACCCTTGGAAACGGAGGACACAAAATACCTGATCAAGGTCAGTACTTTGCTCGAGAAACAATTCGAAGCGTTTGATTTAGAAGCCTTTGAAGACGAGGAGACGATCGACAAAGATTTTGACGGGGAAGCCCTCGAAGACTAACAGCTTTGTGTAATTTGGTCGTATG
>CATITW010000106.1 GCA_949547975.1 Cryomorphaceae bacterium
ATTCCAGGCATTTTTCGAGATCTGCTAACGCATCATTTAATTGGCCCAATTCATAATGTGCCTCCGCACGGAAATAATACAAATCCTCACTCTGCAAACGCTTGCTGATCGCCAAATCGTAGTGGTTCAATGCTTGAGCGGCTTTCGGCGGCTGGATCGCCATAAACGCCCGTCCGATCGTCATGTTGTCGCGTCCACTCAGGTTCGCTCCCTTCGGTGCATATTCAATGATTTTATCGTAGCTCTTGGTATTCCACAAACGGGCGATGTAACTCTGCGCCGTCACTTGGGTACACAGCACGAGTAGCATCGCTACTAGACTAATCTTCTTCATTCTTTTCTTTAATTTCTTCCTTAGGAAGTGCCACCGGTTGGCTCACTTCCCAGTGTGCTTTGAATTCGAATTTTTGCGGTGTCAACAAAACCTCCGCCAAGCGATTTTCTTCAAACGAAGGCCCGTCCCAAACGCCGTTTTCATTGGCATCTACGAAACCACTCATCACATACGCTCCGGGCAGTAAAGTGCGAGCAGGCAAGGTCAGCGTGTCTTGCGCTACGGCCATCACTTCTTTGGACATCCACCCGGTGCTGTGTTCAAACCACACCACAAGCGGCGCCGGGTGTGGTGGGATTTCATAACTCACTACCGCTACTTCAGAAGTGGCCATGGTATCGAGCACCAGTTGTACAGAATCCACAGCGACCGAATCCCAGATGGGCACTTCGAACGGTGCTGCTACAAATGGAATCTGCACGGACATACTGTCCAAACGCGTGATTTGATGCCTTGAAAATCCAAACGGTTCTGTCGTATCCCAGCTGCCGTTAAAATTCACGTCTTCGAATGCGAGAATATGAAAGGTGTCTACCGGCAAATAGGTGAATGAAAATCCGCCGTCCTTGTTGGGCGAAGTCTTGAATCGGGCGTTTAGGGTGCTGTCTGTTTGCACGTCGATCAGTGCCACGGTCAGCTTTTCATGGAGTGCTGCCGGCGCCCCAATGATTTGACCGTCTAAACGCAGGCTGTCGATGTAATCTCCGGTACTCCAGACAAATTGCAAATGCTTGTATGGGTTGCGTTCGTTGAGGTCCTGAACGGCATCGCCCAGATCTATGCGATAGGTAGTATTCGGCTCAAGCTCCTGCGATTTCGACCAGTTCAGTTCGAGTCGTTTCCCTTGTACTTCAAAAGCCAATTCTTCCAACTCCGGTGTACTTTTCATGGCCCCTCGAAGTTTCGGAGCTTCGATATATTCGTCAAAGACCACCACAGCCTTGTTGCCGCCAAAGTTCAATGCCCCCATCTCTGGAACCATTTCTTGGATCACTGGAGGTTGCTCGTCCTTGGCACCGCCTTGCGGCTGGCTCTGAACGGCGCAGCCCAGTAGTGCTAAAAAAGCGATAAAACGAATGGAGTATTGCATGATTCAAAGTTGAGGATTTCTAGCCATTTGGGGAATACCACGAAAGAACCAAGTTCGAATACTTATCAAAACCTGCATTTACTTGACATTCTGTGTACTTTGTCTCAGTGAATCTGTTTTTGGCTCACATTAATGTTACATTAGTGTTAAGAAAAAAATATAGCGTGAAAAAAATTCTACTCTCCCTTGTCTTAGCGTGTTCCGCTTTGGCCGTTCAAGCACAGACCTATTGTACACCCGTTTACTCTACTGGGTGTGCTGTAGGTGACGATATTGATGATGTATTTATCGGAACTTTCCAGGATACAAATACCGGTTGTTCTACGAACCATTATCAGGTCTCCACCGGTGATACGGTAGACATTTCTAGAGGTGCGTTCACAACGGTCCGATTCACTTCAAATTATTCTACGCAATACTTTGCGATCTGGGTGGACTTTAACGAGGACGGTGACTTTGACGATGCGAACGAGTTTTTATGGTCTTCTGCAGATAACAATTGGGCCGCTAGCGATAGTATTTTGGTCCCGCCTACTGCGGCACTAGGTATGTACAGAATGCGCATCCGTTCGAACTTTTCAGGGGTAATCCAGTCCACTGAAAGCTGTTCAAGCCTTTCCTATGGTGAGGTGCACGACTATACGGCGCGAGTAGTAGATGCTCCGGGTTGTTCCCTTCCGTATTTCACTGGAATTAGTGCAACGGATAGCTCGGTAACGCTGGATTGGCTTTCAAACGATACGAACTTTGTGATCGAATACGGTGCACAAGGTTTTACCGTAGGACAAGGAACTGTGGCGTATGCAAGTACTACGACACTTACCGCTGGAAACCTCTCGCCGAACACGGCCTATGAATTCTACATCCAGACCAACTGTTCAGGTACGGGTAATGGCTACAGTGCAAACGTAGGCCCTTACTACATCAAAACATTGTGTGTACCTGCCTCTACGCCCTTATTTGAAGGTTTCGAGAACGACTCCTTAGGCAGCTTTAGCAATCCAAACGCGCCATCGTGCTGGTTCTACACCGAAGATGCGGGTGCGGCCGGATACGGTTATTTGAACGGCGGTTCTACTTGGGCACTTTCCCCTAAGAATGGAAATCAATTATATTACCTCTACAACTCTTCCGATTCGCTCCGAGAGATCCTTGTCAGTCCTGCCATCGTAGGTCTCGACAGTGGGGTCAAGCAGATTGAATTTTATGCAGGTACAACCACAAGTGCAACAGCTGAGGTCCTTGTAGGTACGATGAGTGATCCGAACGACGCGAGCACTTTTGAGGTGATTGACTCAGTGACGATCACTGGAGGTTCAAATTGGAACAAATACACTTCTTACATCTACGCAGCTGCTGGTTACAACATGAGCGACATGCACATCGCCATCGCTTCTTCCAGCACGAACACCTTTACGGCAGTTTATCTCGACGATATTTCGATCGATAACGGACCTCAATGTTTGCCTCCTTCTTCGCTAACTACAGGAACGATAGGTATTGATTCTGCTGAAATCATCTTTAATTCTACCGGTATCGCGAGCTATTTAGAATACGGCCCTACCGGATTTATACCTGCCTTCAACCAGGGAACAGGTACTCTTGTAACCGTCAGCGGCTCACCGACTTGGTTGACCGGCTTAGATTCGAACTCCGCATACGATGTCTATGTCTACCAGATGTGTGCGGACAGCACGATCAGTACGGCCTTCGGTCCAGTTTCTTTCACGACGCTTTCTTGTGCGCCTAACCTCATGTGTTCGCTCGACTTAGAGCTGGTAGATTCTTTCGGTGACGGATGGAACGGAGCAGAAGTTCAGGTATTGAACGCTTCTGGTAACATCATCTACACCTTCGGTTCCAACTTTACAACGGGCAGCTCGTATACCGAGCCTATGATGCTTTGTTCAGGTGGCACATACTCCGTAGTGGTCTCTGACCCGAGTTCGTACCCAGATGAGATCGGAATAAATATCATCAAGGCGGGCTCGGTCATCGCTTCGTATGCACCAAACTTTAACACTGCATTAGGTACGGTTATGGCGTCATTCATATCAAGCTGTAATACACAATGTCCAACTCCTTCTGACCTTGTGATCACACCTTCATTGAACAGCGCTTCGGCAACGTTTATGACGAACGGAAATACGGGCACCTTTGACTATGCATGGGGCCCTACTGGATGGAGTCAAGGTACTGGAGCTGTTGCCACAGGTACAGGAAATACCACAACGAACGGGATGACCATCTCAGGCCTAACCCCGGGCATGTGTTACGATGTGATCTTGATTGCAAACTGTGGAGTTAACGGTGTTTCTGACACCTTAGGCCCTGTAAATTTCTGTACGCCTTCATGTGACCCCGCTTCGCAGTGTACCTACACGGCTATTCTTGAAGATTCCTTTGGTGACGGCTGGAACGGCGCTTCGATGACCTACAGCGTGAACGGTGTGCCTAGCGGTACGTTCTTCACCTTTGCAAACGGTTCGTACGATACCGTATCTATTTCTGTGTGTAGCGGCTCTTTTGTAGAATTCTTTAGCGGTGCAGCGGGTTCATATCCGTCAGAAGTGAGCTACACGGTGGCTTCAGATTACAGCGGCTCA
>CATITW010000107.1 GCA_949547975.1 Cryomorphaceae bacterium
GAATAATTCGTTTCTATCGCACCCCATAGCGCATCGCCCGGTGCTATGATGGGCCAGTGTGCAGGCGTTAAGCCGCTCTGCCAAGGCCCTTTTTCATAGCGCTCGAATACCTTATTCATGGTGCTTTCTGAGGCCGCACCGACCAAAAAGGCAATGCTTAGGCCCAGCGCATCCAAATGGTTGTTCAGCGCTCCTGGCGTGAAGCTCATCAAAATGCGATCGCCGCCTTCGAGCTGAGCGAGTCGCTCGTCTTGCGCCGCTGTGAACAGGTGAGGCGCCTCGGCCGGCTCACCAAAGAAGTGCCGTTTGATCGACATTAAAATGTGCTCCGCTTTACGCGCATAACCCTCGTGGTTCAAAAGACGCCCCGCCTTGCGCAGCATCCAGTACCGCAGTATGTTGTTCAGCAGGATATAGCCTTCCACAGGGTATTCATCGGCCCAATTACTGGAAGCCGGCGCATACATCAAATGTTTGTTGTTAAACTCCCAGCTGTACGCCCGTTGCTCGATCACTTCAAGCTGCGCAGCAACGCGTTTTTCTAGGGACGAATCTTCCACGCGCTCCAAATAGCTCAACGCCGTGATGCCCCACCAAAAAGGACTGTCGGTTCGGCCTACGGGACCGCCATAGCTGACGGCGGTCTGTTGGAATTGGTCCGAGAAACTGACATTAGAAGGGAATACTCCGTGCTCGCCCACCGCTTCGAGCAGGTGAACGATGCTTTGATAAACCGTCGGGTAGAGCGCCTCACGTTCACCGGCAAGTACTGCCAGCGCTGTAATGGCGCTATCACGAGACCACAGTCGGGCATAGTTATCCGTGTCTTGCGCAGTAGCTACGAAACCAAAAGGTGTCGCACTGCGCTCGAGCACTTGCCATGCCGCTTGTGTCAAAAATTCAGAGTTATTGCCCATGGAGAGATTGAGTTAACCCATCAAAAATAGGGAAAACTCAGTGGGGAGCACTTTCGGAATTCCGCACTATTGTAATTGGTCCAAAATATAATAGAGGGCACTCATCGAAGCGGCGCCCATCTCTAAACTACGCGGGTGAATCGCATCGATATTGTCGCGCGCACTGTGGTGAAAATCGAAGTAACGCTGCGACTCTGGACGGTAACCGATGAAGAAATTATCGTAACCACGAAGCGGGCTTAAATCCGCGCCACCGCCGCCTTTGGCCATCACATGCAGTCCATAAGGAACGAGCAGATTTTTGTAGCTGCGCAACTCTTCCAAACGCTCGTCATCCGCACTGACACCGAAACCGCGCGGAACATCGCCGCCGCCGTCACTTTCCATCGCCACCCAGTGGTGAACGCCATTCTCGCGTGCCCAGCGTGCGTATTCTTTCGCTCCGTCCAAACCAAATTCTTCGTTCGCCCAAAGCACCACACGAATCGTGCGCTTGTTCTGATAACCTACTTTTTTCATCAATGCGGGAACCTGCATCGCGTGTACACAACCCGCACCATCATCCTGTGCTCCTTGACCTAGATCCCACGAGTCGATGTGTCCACCGACGAGCATGATTTCCTGAGGCTTTTCGCTGCCTTTGAAATCGGCCACAACATTGTAATTCGTCGCACGCCCTTGCACTCCACAATCGAGATACAACTCCAATTCAACCTTCTCCCCAGCCTCCAGCATTTGCGCGAGTCGGTCCGCAGCCTGCCAAGATATCGCCGCAGAAGGCACCTGAATCTCACTCTCGCCATAGCTCATCGCCCCGGTATGTGGCAAATCATCGCGTAGCAAAGTCACCGAACGCATCACCGTCGCAACGGCTCCATATTTTCCAGCTTCCATCGCTCCTGCCCAGCGGTACTTCACCGCACCACCGTAGGCATTAAATGTGCTGATCTTACTGTGGTCCATGTAGGTATTGTAAAACACAATCTTACCTTTCACTCCGGCCTCACCTAGCGCTTCAAGCTCCTCGAAAGAGCCTACTTCAACCACTGCTGCACGCACCCCTTCCGCAGGCGTAGGGACACTTCCGCCCAGCGCCGTGGTCGGCAGTACCACAGGCGCACCACCCGCGTATGCTTTCGACCATTCTTCACCGCGGTGCCATTTCGGTACATCCACCGGCTGCAACCATGCGGTATCCGCACCTGCATCGAGCAATGCTTGTTGCGCCCAGCGCGCCGCTTCGTTCGCCGCCTCAGAGCCCGAAGGTCGAGGGCCTATTTCTTCACACATGTATTTGAGCCACTGGTAGCCTTGCTGCTCGCCCAATGCCTCTGTATATAAACTTTTGATGAGCGCTTTTGCGTCCGAAGGAATTTCTTGTGCCTGTGCGACACCTGCGCATGCCATCGCGGCAATCAGTGCTAATTTTCTCATGGTTATCTTCTTTTTCTGCGGCGTGTAGTTGGCGATACAACAGGATTATAGGCTTCCAATGGTATGCCGCTGATCGCTTGAATCGCTGCCGCTTTGTCCTCAAGTTCTGATTTATTTTCCGATTTCCCGAAGCTGATTTTCCCCCGGTGTTTTGCATTCACTAAAAACAGCTCCCACAAGCCTTCGTGCTGCACATTAATCTGACCGCCGTGCGATCCACCGCGCATGGTGTAGTTCACATTCAACAGTACCAAAGCTGCCTCTGACGGCAACGTTTCGAAGCTGCCAAACCGCACTCCAAACACGGAAAAATAGCGCTTGTAGCTGCCAGAACGTACCACAGTTCCTCTGCGTGCGGTAAGGCCGTAGCCGCCGATCAGCGCGAAGGCGAGCGCTAAAAATTGGCCCGTAAGAACCGTGCCGATCACCGCTACGGCAATCACCAGGTAAAAGCGAAATGGATACGGGAATTCACGCCCGTTCCGAAGATGTACTTCGTTAATAGACACCCGCGGCTCCCTGCATTAATAAACCACAGATATACGCCCCGTAGGTACCTAGGGCATAGCCCAAAACCGCAAGCAACACCCCTACTGGGGCGAGTGCCGGATGGAACGCTGCCGCAACGACAGGAGCACTTGCCGCGCCGCCGATGTTGGCCTTCGACCCTACTGCAAGGAAGAAATACGGCGCTTTGATCACTTTCGCCACAAGGAACATAAGCCCGACGTGAATAATCATCCAGACCAAACCGACCCCAAACAGTCCCGGGTTTTCGAACACTTCGCGAACGTTCATGCTCATCCCGATGGTCGCTACCAAAATGTAGATGAATACGGAGCCCACTTTCGAGGCGCCTGCCCCTTCGAGATTTCTCGCCTTGGTAAAGCTCAACCCAATTCCCAACGTAGTCGCCACTACAACGAGCCAGAAAAACCCTGAAGTCAAGCTAAACTTCGCAAGACCCGGATAATTCTCCGAAATAAATGGAGCGATCAAATCACTCACCAAATGCGCAAATCCCGTCGCACCAAAAGCCAATGCCAAGATGTACATCAAATCATTAAACGAGGGAATTTTACTGATGCTCGCGGTGTATGCCTCCATCTTATTCTGCAAGGTATCCACGGAACTGGCGTCTGCCTTAAAGGCTGCATCGATCTTCTTAGAACGCGCCACGCCGACCAGTAAAAAGGCCATCCAAAGCTCCGCAACGAGCACATCTACAGTGACCATGGCACTAAAAATGCCCTCGCTCACTTCAAACACTTCCTTCATCGCCGCTTGATTCGCACCACCACCGATCCAAGAACCAGCGATCGTCGTCATCCCGCGCCAAATCTCTTCTGGGTTCGCACCGATCACATCCGGCGCAATAACGCTAAAAAGCAAGATGCTCAGCGGTCCACCGATAATCACACCCACCGTTCCCGTAAAGAACATAATAAGGGCCTTTGGACCCAGCTTCACCACCTCTTTAAAATCAATGCTGAGGGTAAGTAAAATCAGTGCCGCCGGCAGTAAATATCTCGAAGCCATAAAGTACAATCGGCTCTCCTTAGGATCGATGATCTCGAACGTAGTCAGTAGCGACGGCAAGAAATAACACAACAACAGCGCAGGAATTACGCTATAAAATTTCTTGAGTATCGGATGCGAACTCTTCGACGTGTAAAAGATCAGCCCCAGCATAGCGGCTAATATCCCGAACAGGGTTGCATCGTTCGTAATCCACGGATCTACTTCATGTACCATACTCTTATCTATTTGATTATAAGCGCTCTAAACGCTCAATTTCCGACTTCAGGATCGCCTTATCAAACGCATGCCCTCCCTCGTAATACCCCACTTCTGGGACCCATTCATATTCGCTTCTATACCACTCCAGTATCTCGCGCTGCTTCTCTACTCCGATAAATGCATCGTCGTCACCAAACCAGCCTTGAAACTGCACTTCACGCAAAGCGTTCAAACCTTTCGCATCTAAATCTGGCGGCCAGCTTCCTGCCCAAGCGAGGACTGAAGTAAACGCCTCTGGGCTGTAGCCCAAAAACCGCATTCCCGTTGCCACGCCTTGACTAAATCCCACCAGGTGAAACCGTGCGTTCGGGCACTGCTTGCGCACAAATCGCATGACCTCACTCAGATACCTGCGCTGGTTCTCTATGTCTTTTTCGCGCTCGTCCTTGGTCATCCAAGACGCACCTACACGACCGCTCACTCCGTTCAAATAGAACTTGTGCTGGCCCTGAGGAAAAACAAACGCACGTTGCTCGGTAACACACGTGCGAAAATGACGCTGGAAATAAGCAACCAGCTGCCCGTACCCGTGCAGTGCAATCCACACTTCACGAGTCTTCGTACCCAATTCCCCCAGCACATCCACGCGCTGCTCCTGCGCCACCGGCAACCACATCGTACTCATCGCTGCAGCTTACGCCCCTGGAAATTCAGGCTTGCGTTTTTCGATAAATGCCGTTGTGCCTTCCTTAAAGTCCGCCGTTTCAAAGCAATCCCCAAAAGCTTGCACCTCCACATCGTAACCGACCGACCCTTCGAGCAACCCAGCGTTCACCGCTTCGATCGCAAAGCCCATCGCCACTATGCTATTTTTCATAAAACCTGCCGCCATCTTCTGCGCTGCATCTAACAGCTCTTCTTGCGGCACGACTTGGTTCACTAAACCGTAATTCAATGCCGTCTCAGCATCGATCATTTTCGCACTAAACAGCATCTCCATCGCACGCCCTTTGCCGATCAGCTGTGGCAAGCGCTGCGTCCCTCCGTATCCCGGAATCAGACCCAACGAAGTCTCTGGAAGACCCATTTTAGCATTGCTCGAAGCGATACGCACATGTGCACTCATCGCGAGCTCTAGACCTCCACCAAGCGCAAATCCGTTCACGGCAGCAATCACAGGCTTTGGAAATTCTTCTATCACATTAAAAACGGTCATGTGCCCTGTTTTGGCCAATTCCGTCCCCTCTTCACCACTGAACGATGCAAATTCCTTGATATCCGCACCCGCAACAAACGCCTTCTCACCGCTTCCCGTCAAGATCACCACCTTCACCTCGGCGTCCTCTCGGAACCCTTCAAAAGCGGCATTAATCTCTTCCAGTGTTTGCTTGTTCAGCGCATTCAACTGCTTCGGACGGTTGATCATCACCAGACCCAGTCCGTCTCTTTTTTCAACGATTACATTTTCCATGGTTACTTCTGTGTTTCTTGGTTCGAGACCGGCAATACCATCTTAAACTCCGTTCCGCCGCCAGGCAGCGACTCAAAGTCAATGGTGCCCCCAAAATTCTCTATTAAATTTTTCACCAAAGCCAAGCCCAGACCCATGCCGGAGCTCTTCGTAGTGAAATTTGGTTCAAAAATTCGTTCTTTCATGTCCTCAGGAATACCCGCGCCATTATCGCGCACACGCACCAAAGCGCTACCCTTCGAATCCTTACTCACGCTCACAACAACCTCAGGATCAACTCCCTCTGGAATGCTCTGCAGCGCATTTTTAACCAGATTATGCACGATACGCGACCACTGCTCTGTATCGACTTTCACGTGCACCGGTCCAGAGACCATACAACTCACGCCCCTATCAGCATAGAGGCCTACTGCGCGGTTCGTGAGGTAGGCAATATCCGCTTCCTCAAGCACAAGTCCTGGCATCTGAGCAAAACGTGAAAACGCCTCAGCGATGTGGGTCAGCGACTCCACTTCCTCGAGCAAATGCGAGGCCATCTCTTGCAATTCCGCCTTGTCCTGCTCACGCTCCATCATCTGCAACGTCAA
>CATITW010000108.1 GCA_949547975.1 Cryomorphaceae bacterium
CTTCAAAGAAAATACCGCCGATACGCGCAACTCCCGCGTAGTGGACGTGTATAGCGAACTCAAAGATTTCGGACTCTCCGTCGATATCTACGACCCCCTAGCTTCAAGCCAAGAGGTCTCAGAGCAGTACGGCATCGCCATGCTGGAATCTTTACCTGTAAACCTCAGCGATTACCCGGTCGTCGTCTTAGCCGTCGCACATGACCAATTCAAAGCGCTCGACATTCGTACCGGAGATGGACGTGTCGTGTATGATATTAAAGGGATGTTGCCTCGTGAGGCGGTCGATCAGCGACTTTGACAATATTTCAAAGCCCTATGCTGCATACAAGCTTTTCTTTGAACTGTTTATAGATTCTATTAAGACCGGATTTTTCAAAGATTTCGCGGAGACTAGATCGACGTTTCTTTCGAGCAAGCGCTCTAAGGCATCCTTCAACTCAAAATAGTTATCGGCATAATCCAACAGGGCAATGTGGCCGTTGAAGGTGACGAGAATATCTATATCACTATTCGCATTAAACCGAGAGGTTAATACAGAACCGAATACCTCCGCCTTTTCAACGTGGTACGATTTGAAGATGGCATGCAACTCCGGAATATGTGATGATAATAACTCAACCATAGACCAAAGATATTCAAATAGTTCTTAGCAATACTCTCCCCCTACAAATGCAACCCACACTCCGTTTTAGGACTGTTGTTCCAGCGCCCCTCACGGCCTTTACCTGGCTGCGTACAGTGCGTACAACCAATGCTGTAATAGCCTTTGGATTGCAACGGGTGGAACGGCAATAGATGATCTTTGATGTAGGCCTCACGCTGCTCTCGGGTGACATCTAATAAAGGATAGAATTTCAGCACCCCACCGCGCTCCTCGAAGATGTCCAAGGTTTTACGGTGATCGCTCTGCCAACTCATCAAACCGCTGACCCACACCTCGTGCTGCTCTTTCAGCTTCTCAAGCGGCTCCACTTTGTTGATCGTACAGCAATAATCTGGATCCTTTGACCAAGTCTCATCCGTCGAAGTAAACTCATGCTTCCACTGGTCCGCACGCACTTCCTCCACATCTAGATCATACACTTTGGCCAAGTAGTCTTTATACACCAAGGTTTCTTCGAAATGGTACCCCGTATCGATAAACAACACCTTCTGCTCGGGCTGATACACCGAAAACAAGTGCAACAGGTACGCCGAAGTCGCTGCAAATGAAGAAGTCAGCATCACCTGGTCTGTAGTAAAGTGCCGGTACAGTTCCGTTATGCGCTGTTCTGGCTGCAGGGGCCTAAAAATCTCGTTGAGTTCCGCGATGCGTTCCTTGTCAATAGTACTGGTTTCCATATTTCAGTTTGAGGTGCGTGACAAAAGTCACGATTTTGTGGTGGAAAGCCAAAAAATTCAAGGATTTGCTCGTTAAAGATGATCTACAATGATAAAAAGCGCAGAAACCTTAGATATGATCTGCGCACTGCACTGCCCTTTTTTCAGGCAGCGCAGTTTGACACACAAAACACAGATTTTCGAAACGACTCGAAAGTTGCAATACCTTAATCTAGTCCTTTATCCCCTGAAAATCAATTCGTTTTATCGTAGCACTCTCGGATTTATCGTAGCCTATTCAAAATGGCTATCTTTACTGAAAACCCACCAAAAGCCTCAGGAATGAAAAAACTAGCCATCCTACTATTCGCCTCAGCCGTAACACTAACCGCCTGCGACACTACCAACCAAGCACCAGCAGGCACCAACGAAAAGCTTCAAGGCAACTGGTATGGAGTAGAAATCTCCAACCAGCTTGTC
>CATITW010000109.1 GCA_949547975.1 Cryomorphaceae bacterium
ATCGCCATAGACCCGAAGCATCCAGATATCATCTATGTGGGGACCGGAGAAGGGAACCCTAGGAATTCGCAAACCAGCGGTTACGGCTTGTACAAAAGTTACGACGGTGGGGAAACTTGGACCTGTTTAGGACTGGAGGACACCCGCACCATTCACCGTATTTTGATCAATCCGCAGCAGACCGACGAGGTGTTCGTGGGTGCAACGGGTTCGGCTTGGGGCGATGGTCCTCGTGGTGTTTTCAAAACCACAGATGGTGGAAAGACTTGGGAAAAGAGTTTGTATTTAAATGAGAGAGCAGGGGCCGGGGACTTAGTGATGGATCCGAACAACCCGAAGAAGTTGATCGCGAACATGTGGGAATACCGCAGAGAGCCGTGGTTCTTTAAAAGTGGGGGTCCGGAAAGTGGATTGTACATCACTTATGATGGCGGCGAGCATTGGGATCGACTTACAGAAGAAGACGGGCTGCCGAAAGGTGAGCTCGGGCGGATCGGTTTAGCGATAGCTCCCTCAAATTCGAATGTGGTGTATGCCCTTGTTGAGACAGAGAAGAAAAATGGCGTGTACAAGAGTGTGGACGGTGGAAAGAATTGGTTCAAGGTTACTGAAAGTGAGCAGGCGGGAAATCGTCCGTTCTACTATGCCGATCTGCGTGTGGATCCGAAAAATGAAGACCGTGTGTACAGTTTATGGACCTATGTTACGCGTAGTGATGACGGCGGAAAGAGCTGGAAGACGATCACTCCGTACAACCGCATTCACCCCGATCACCATGCCTTGTGGATCGATCCGGCGAATCCGGCACATTTGATCGAAGGAAACGACGGTGGGATGAATATTTCCTACGACTACGGCGAGAGCTGGCATTTTGTAGAGAACCTTCCTTTGGCCCAATTTTATCACATCAATGTCGACGATCAAACGCCCTACAACGTCTATGGCGGTATGCAGGACAACGGGTCGTGGATGGGTCCGGCCTATAGTTTAACTGTCGATGGTATTAGAAATGAAGAATGGTCGGAGCTCTTCTTTGGAGACGGCTTCGATGTGGTTCCCGTACCCGGGCGCACGGATGCCGTTTATGCACAAAGTCAGGAAGGAAATGTAGCCTTAGTGAACACCACTACCGGATACAGTGAACTGATCAAGCCGGTACACCCGGAAGGGGAGAAGTTGCGTTTTCACTGGAATGCGCCGATCGCATTGGATCCGCACAAGCCGGAGACGACGCTGTATTTTGGGTCGCAGTTTGTGCACAAGAGTACGGACAATGGAAAGAATTGGACCATCATAAGTCCTGACCTGACTACAAACGATCCTGAAAAGCAAAAGCAACTGGAAAGTGGTGGTTTGACTTACGATGTAACAGGTGCGGAGAACCATACCTGTATCCTTGCCATCGCCCCAAGTCCTTTGGATGCGTCTGTAGTTTGGACGGGGAGTGATGACGGTAAACTCTATGTCACTCGCGATGGGGGTACAACGTGGCTGGATCTTTCGAAAAAACTGAAGGGATTGCCGGAAGGTGCCTGGATTCCTCAAATCCGCGCTTCGAGCTATGACGCAGGAACGGCATGGGTTGTGGTGAATGACTACCGCAGAAACAATTGGTCGGCGTACCTCTACAAGGTGGAGGACTTTGGGAAAAAAGTGACGCGCGTTGTCGACGATGGCGATATTTTCGGCCCCGTGCTGAGCGTTTGGCAAGATCCCATCGAGCCGAATCTACTGCTGGTAGGCGGCGAATACGGCTTGTATTGCAGTGTAGACGGCGGAGAAAACTTCAGCAAATGGACCGATGAGATTCCAACCGTTCAGGTCATGGATATCGCTTTTGCCGAGCGTGAAAAAGACATCGTGCTCGGGACTTTTGGACGCGGCGCTTGGGTGATCGACGACATCGAACCTTTACGCGTGTTAGCGGCCGGCGCAGATCTTTCGAAGCCGTACTTTTTTGAGCCGCCCATGGCTTACCAGTGGGAGCGGAAGCAAAGTCCCGGAGTGCGTTTTGCGGGAAGTGCCACCTTTAGAGGGGAGAACCGTCGCTTTGGTGCACGCCAAGCAGCCTATCTTCCGGAGGTAGCGAAGGACAACAAAAAGAAACTTCGGATCGACTATCAAAACGATGCAGGCGATACACTTTACACCCAGTATGTGAAGGTGAAAGAGGCTGGTATGGTGAATTGGCGCTGGGCAATGTGGGAAAAAGGGACCTACTATCCAGAGTTTAAGGTACGTGATGAGAAAAAAGAACAAAACGACCGAAGAGGAGCTCCAGTAGTGCCGGGGACGTATAAGGCGACGATGAATTGGGACGGGTATACCGCCAGTCGAACCATCGAAGTGCGTCAGGATTACCGCATGGAATCCTGGGTCAGCGGCGATGATCTTACCGCACGCCGTGATGCCTTCAAAAGTATTGAGGCCATCGAGGTTCCTCTAGATAAGGCCGTGCAAGCCCTTGCACAGGCGAATGAAAACATCGAGCGTTTACAAGCCTTGCTCCAACGCGAACCGTATGCCTCAGACACGGCGCTTACGGACACTGTTAAAGCAACGGCTAAGGCTTTGGAAGAAGTGCGCCTGAGTATTTTCGGTAAGAAAGAAACCAAGGGGTATTTCGAGCAACCAGAGGTGTGGTCGAACCAGTGGGGTGGATCCCTGTGGCAGTTGCTCAGCTCCTACCGCGCTTGGGAGAGTAACGAACAGGCACTGTATGCGCAGTTAAAAGAGCGTACGGAAGAAGCCACTGAAGCGGTGTACACTTTCTTAGAAGAAGACTACAAAGCACTATTGGCCTATTTACAAGCGCATCCAGTGGACCTTATGGTTCCGACAGGCGTTGAGTGATAGGTTCATGAACTGCACAAAAAAAGGCGCTCTTGTTCAGGGCGCCTTTTTTTATGAGGAGAAGTCTCTCTTTTTTTCGTTGTCCAATTATTGAATCAAGAACGGTTTACGTAGCGTCCCTGCTTGGAAAATGTAATACCCCGCAGCTGCATTCGTGCGAATCGTTCCTGACGTGCCGAGCTGTCCTTCTTGAAGCAGAC
>CATITW010000110.1 GCA_949547975.1 Cryomorphaceae bacterium
CGGAAAGATTTTTGGTCGCGACATGGACGATTATGCCCTCGATGCAGCCTCAGAAAATATCGAACGTTCTATGTTTGATGACGTTATACGTCTTAAGCGTGCCGATTTTTTCGAAGCAGATCCACCTGCTGAAAAGGGCTTATTGCTTGTGAATCCACCATACAACGTGAGAATCGCCGCGAATACGCACCAGTTCTACCGAGAAATGGGAGATACTTTAAAAGAAAAATACGCTGGCTGGACGGTCATGTGGATCACTTCAGATCTCGAGGCGGTCAAGAGCATCGGCCTTCGACCTTCGCGTAAGTGGAACCTGTTCAATGGCGAATTGGAATGTAAATTGCTACAGTTTGATATGTACGCAGGTACTAAAAAGCTCCATAAATTGAACCAATAAACGCACATCTACTCATGAAAAAGCAGCTCATACTCTTTCTTTTGACCGTTTCCACTGTACTCAGCGCGCAGAGCTACAGCAGTAATTACCGACGTGTTTCGCGTGAGGTGGAGAAAATCATGTCCATTTCGTCAGATATTATCGACGGCGTGATGACCTATGAAAAGGAAAAGAAGGTGGCTCCTTTGATTGATGCGCAGTTTACGACGTATCGTAAAAGCAAGCGCTCATTCGCCCGTTTGACTGATGAGAGTGAAGCGGCAATGATCGAGGTGGCGACTAATGAGTTGTCGGCCATCATTGAATGTTCTTCGACAGAATTGGCAGAGTGGTTAAAGGAAGATCCACGTTCAGGATACGGACACCGCTACGTAGAAAAAGTAGGTGGACACTACAAAGCCATCCTTGCGGAGTTGGAGAACTACAGTACCACATACGAGGTGAATGTTAGAGATTCAGACGTCCTTTTGCGTTTTGAAGCGCAGATGGAACTCTTGAGCTACACCAAAGAAATGAAACGCGGTGCGTCGACAGTAGACAGCTTAGTAGATGTGCTCAAAGCTGAGGTCGGACACACAGATCTTGATTTGATGTATGCGACTCAAAAAGCCCTGGTTAAGGCGCTGAGTAAACATTTGCGTGGATACGGAGAGGAGATGTTCTACAACGGACAAACGCAGTTGCACGAGGCGTATCAGAAGTACTATTTCGAATTGTTGGAATTGGCTTCTGCAGACCTTTTAGCCGATCTCACCAAGATGAAATACGATTTAGTCGAGTACAACTCCATCGCAAAGTCTACGGAAACTTCTGCGCGTAAAACGCTCAGCTTCTTTGACAACGAAAAAAAGCTGCTCTCCAAGCGCGAGGCTCGATTCGTAAAAGGCAACTTACCAAAGGCGCCTAAGAAGTAAATGCGGGTTGTTGAGGTCATTTTACCGCTGCCTTTAGACAAGGTATTTCACTATGCCGTCCCCAGCGAGTGGTCGACACAGGTAGAGTCCGGTATGCGGGTCTTGGTCCAATTCGGAAAACGCAAAGAATACGCCGCCTTGGTGGTACGCGTCTTAGAAGCACCCGAGCAGACTGCACTGAAATTTATCCAAAGTGTCTTGGACGAGCGTCCCGTGGTTCTCGAGCACCAGCTCTTGCAATGGTCCTGGATGGCTTCCTACTACATGGCTCCACTAGGGGACATCATGAATGCAGCGCTACCGCCAGGACTTAAACTGAGTTCCCAAAGTGTCTTAGTACTGGATCCGGAGGTGTTGCCGCTTGAAGATGACATGCCTGATACTTTGTTTAAGCTATACGAAGCGCTGCGCAACAACGAGAAGCTGACCTTGGATGAGGCGCGTGAACTTTTGCAAGTCAAAAACCCAATGCCTGTGGTCCAAAAGGCACTAGAGCAAGGGTGGGCGATTTTAGAAGAAGAGCTCAAGAAAGTAGCGAAGGCGAAGCGCAGAAAATTGATCCGGATTACGCCTGAGTATTTGAACCGTCTCGATGATGCGTTTGAAGCGACCAGCAGATCCGAATTACAGACCACTGCTTTATTAGGTCTTGTTGCACAGTGTGGCAGCGCAAATACCTTCGTGGACCGACGCGCGTATCAAAAGAAAACCGGAGTAGGCAGTGCCATCTTACTCGCGCTACGCAAAAAAGGAATCTTAGAAGAGGTTGAGGAGATCGACGGAACTACAGCAGCTTCGGCGCCGGATAGCGTGATCGAGTTGAGCCCCGCTCAAAGTGCCGCTTTTGAAGAAGTAAAGGAAGGATTTCAAGCCTCAAAACCCGTGCTGCTCCACGGGGTTACCGCCTCGGGGAAAACGGAGATTTACATTGAACTGATCAAAGAAGCGCTCAGCAAGCACCGCCGAGTGTTGTACCTGTTGCCAGAAATTGCACTCACGACGCAGCTCATTTCCAGGCTTCGCGTCCATTTTACCGTAGCCGTGAATCATTCGCGGTTTACCCCTTCAGAGCGGCTTGCTGCCTGGAAGGAGTCGCTCGAGTCGGACCAACCGCTCTTAGTGCTCGGTGCCCGCTCTGCACTGTTTATGCCCTTGCCTGATCTCGGATTGATCATTGTGGATGAGGAGCACGAAAGCAGTTTTAAGCAATACGAGCC
>CATITW010000111.1 GCA_949547975.1 Cryomorphaceae bacterium
AAGAGACGATCCTGCGGCCCTTGCTGCAGTAAAGGCGAAATATGGTTTGGATCAGCCCTTGCATGTGCAATACGGCCGTTATCTGCGACGTATCTCGCCGGTAGATTGGGCGGATGGGCCCGTGGTTAAAGTTCCAGATTTTGGTGAAAGCTACCAGCGTCAAGGTCAAAAAGTGACCGGGCTGATCGGTGCTACCTTCCCGAATACGGCATTACTGGCCGCTGTGGCGATCGGCTTTGCGGTGGTCGTGGGCATGGTTTTGGGCGCCGTGGCGGCTTACAACGAAGGTAGGTGGCTGGATAAAGGATTACTGGCTTTTAGTTCTTTGGGGATGAGTTTGCCCTCGTTTTTTACGGCGGTACTTTTTGCTTGGGTCTTTGCTTTTTTATTGGGGCCGTGGACCGGATTGCACTTAACGGGCTCCTTGTTCGAGGTGGATGACTACAGCGGCGAGCGTTTTGTATCGCTGAGAAATTTGGTCTTGCCTGCGTTTACTTTGGGTATTCGCCCCATAGGAGTGGTGGTGCAGCTGACTCGAAAGTCCATTTTGGAGACTACTCAGCTGGATTTTGTGCGTACGGCCCGTGCCAAAGGATTGCCGGAATGGAAGGTACTGTTGCGCCACGTCTTGCCGGTGATTTCTAACCCTATCATCACGACGATTAGTGGGTGGTTTGCTTCGCTGCTTGCTGGTGCTGTGTTTGTGGAGATTATTTTCGGTTGGAATGGCATGGGAAAGTTATTGGTAGAAGCGCTAAATACACGAGATTTGCCGGTGACTATGGGCTGTGTCCTGGTTATAGCGTTTGTGTTTGTGGTGTTGACCACGTTAGTGGATGTGATCTACGCGATTTTGGATCCACGGGTACGGGCGGAATTTTTTTAAGAATAGATAGATAATAGATAAGATCATGAGAAGAAGAATTGTAGCAGGAAACTGGAAGATGAACACGACCCACAGCGAAGCGATGGAGCTTGTTGAAGGTTTGAAAGCGAACCTTACGGAGGACATCGTAGGTGAAACGGGTGTGATTATTGCTCCTCCGGCATTGTTCTTAAACGATGTGGTAGAGTCGCTCGTAGAGAACGAATTTATTGCGGTTGCAGCACAGAATTGTCACCACGAAGAGAGTGGTGCGTTTACCGGTGAGATCAGTGCACCGATGCTCGCTTCTTTGGATTTAGATGCAGTGATTATCGGTCACAGCGAACGTCGTCAGTACTTTGGCGAAACTAACGCGGATTGTAAGGTAAAGATTGGTCAGGCGTTGAATAACGAATTGGCCGCGATTTATTGTATCGGTGAGACGTTGGAAGAGCGTAAAAGTGGCCAATTCATGGAGGTCATCTTGAAGCAGTGTGCCGAGGGTCTTGAAGGGTTTATCGCAGAGGATATGGACAACATTATCCTAGCGTACGAACCAGTTTGGGCGATCGGAACAGGTGAGGTGGCTTCGCCGGAACAAGCGCAAGACGTTCACGCGGGCATTCGCACATGGTTGGCAGAGCGCTTTGATAGCGAAACGGCTGAAAATGTGACTGTATTGTACGGCGGTTCATGTAAGCCGGGCAACGCAGCGGATCTTTTCGCGAAGAAAGATATTGACGGTGGATTGATCGGTGGTGCTTCGTTAAGCGCTGACGATTTCACGGCGATCATCGCAGCGAGAACAAACGCCTAATGTCGAGCGAGGTTCCCGTATATGTGGAGGTGGCTGCGAAAGTGTCTCCTTTAGAACCGTTTCGTGATATTTTCATTGCGCAGCTTGGAGCTATAGGTTTTGAGAGTTTCTCTGAGACGGAATTGGGTTTTGAAGCCTATATTCAACAGGAGGGATTTTCGAAAGACCAGCTTGATGCTGCATTGGCTTGGGAAGGCGTGGAATGTTCGTATGAGCTCCGCGAGATCGAGCAGGTGAACTGGAACGAAGAGTGGGAGAAAAATTTTGATCCTATCGAGGTGGACGGCCGCGTGTACATCAGAGCACCGTTTCACCAGGAACGTACGGGATTTGAATACCCGATGCTGATCGAACCGAAGATGTCTTTTGGTACGGGGCACCACCAGACGACGCACATGATGATTCAGTGGTTGTTGGAAACATCAACCGAGGGGACGCGTGTGCTGGATATGGGATGCGGAACGGGTATTTTAGGAATTCTTGCGGGAATGCGAGGTGCGAGCCACGTTCATGGGATTGACATTGATACTTGGTGTATAGAAAACACCCTAGAGAATGCACAACGAAACGACGTAGATATGTCTGCGGTGGTGGGTGGTGCAGATGCTTTGGTGGAGACCTATGATGTGATTTGTGCGAACATTAACTTAAATGTGCTGCTCGCTGACATGAAGCGTTACGCCAATGCGTTATCTTCCGGAGGAACTATTTTCTTTAGTGGATTTTACCAGGAGAACATTCCTGCTTTGCGCGAAGCGGCTGAGGCCGTGGGACTGCGCTATGAAGGCGTGAAGGCTCGCGAACAATGGAGAAGCATTAAAATGACCAAATAATATGAAAAGAATTGGGCTGCTGTTATTTGCACTTGTACTGAGCATTCCTGTGCTGGGGCAGAAGGTGACCCAATTCTCTTCTTTGGACAATTTCTCGACCGAGTTTCCCGAACTCATCAAACTGAACAAGGAGCAGCGCACACTTTTCCAAGATTCGCTACTTCCGGCCGTGCAGTATTCGATCGATGCTGAGGTAGAGAAAGACTGGATCGCACTAGCGAATTATCTGCTGCGCAAACGCATCAATGACCCTGAGAATTGGGAAGAGTTGCTTCGTTTGATGCAATATGTGGGTGAAAATGAGGAATACGGCACGGTCGGGGCCTTGGTCGCTCACTTTAAATCGTACACCCGCGGGAACCCTTCGTCCAAAATCGAAGATTATCTGCACCAATTCTATCTAAACGAGGTGCGTCACTTTTTTAGCGACAATAATGGCCTGGTTTGGAAAGCACCGTACAGCTTTTGGACCTTGAAATTCGAAGACAATGATCCCGTTTTCGACATCGAGGAAGGCGACATCATCGGTGTATACCGGGGGGACAGTACGATTGTAATGACCACCACCGCTCGCTTTTTCCCAGCGAAAGGACTGCTGAAGGCGCAAGGCGGAACGGTATTTTGGGGCAGAGTCGGCAAGCCGGAAGACG
>CATITW010000112.1 GCA_949547975.1 Cryomorphaceae bacterium
GTAAGCAACTCCGGGATTGCACACTTTGCGCACCTCGGCGGTATGCTCTTTGGCTTCATACTTATCCGTAAATGGCGCAGAAGCTCGTATCTTTAAAGGCCCAATTCTTTTTAAAACACACCCATCCAGCGTGCACCTACAGCCATGAGCGATTTTTTAAATAAAGTAAAACACGACGCTTTCAAGGGAGACTACTTGACACGTCTGCTGTATTTGAACATCGCCGTCTTCTTGCTCTACAGCTTGACCAATGCGTTCACCAGTTTACTTACGGGTGACTTCAACCTCATCCCCAACCTCGCGAGCAAAGTTTTAGCACTCCCCTCCGACCCGGTCAAGGTCATTTTCAAGCCTTGGACCCTGCTCACCTACATGTTCACCCACTTCCGTTTAGGGCATATTTTCTTCAACATGATCGTGCTCTACTTCTCCGGAAAGATGCTCATGGAGTACCTCGGTGAAAAGCGCATGCTCGCGCTCTACATCTACGGAGGATTGGGCGGCGGCGTATTCTACATCCTCATGTATGCCCTTTCTCCAGTACTGAGCGCTGGCTCCATGGTCGGTGCGAGCGCTGGAACGACCGCCATCCTTGTTGCAGGTGCGCTGTACATGCCGAACATGCCCGTGCGCTTGTGGGGAATTTTCGAAGTGAAATACTGGATGCTCGCTACAGGTTTGGTCATCCTCGACCTGTTGAACATGACCGGCAATAATGCAGGTGGACACATCGCCCATTTAGGCGGCGCGATCGTCGCATATTTTTTCATTCGCAGCATGCGCCAAGGCAGCGAGTGGAACGTGTATTTGTTCCAGATCATCGATATGGTGCGTGGCATGCTGTACCGCAAACCTTCCAAGCGTAAGCGCGGATTCAGCTTTGGCAAAAGCAGCTACGTGAAGTACCAAGATGTGGATGACAAGAGCGGCACAAAATCGGGCACAACGAGCAAAGCTAGTGCTGCGGACGAAGACCGATTGAATGCTATTTTGGACAAAATCAAGGACAAGGGCTACGACAGCTTAAGCAAAGACGAGAAGGCCTTTTTATTCAAGATTTCTAAAGACTCTTAGTGAAAAAGCGCCGCTTTTTGATTCGCTGGTCGAATCGCTTACTGTTTGCCGTTACGCTACTAGTAGGATTGGGTTCCCTTTTACCTACGCACCTGGTAGCCGGAGCAAGTGTGCTCACCTTGGCCTTTCCTGTACTGATCATCCCACAGCTCATTACTTTGCTGCTTAGTTTGCGGTACGCACCAAAACTACTGCTGCTGCCCGTGCTCGGCATAGGAATGCTGTTGCTGCCGGTTCTCGCACAAATTCCCTTTGCTTCGGACCAGAGCGGGGCCGGAGATTTGAGAGTGGCCTCCTACAATGTTCGGGCGTTTTACCAGGAAAAATTGGCTCATGAAAAAATGGCTAAATGGGCGTCGGACCAGCAGATTGATATTCTGTGCATGCAAGAGATGCGCAAGTCGAACGCCAGTGTGATTGCCGAGCGTTTCCCCTTTCGAGCCTATGCGCCCAAGTGGAGCGACTACAGCGTTGCCATCTATTCGGCCTACCCCATCCTTCGCAGTGAGCCGCTGGTTTTCGATCGGATTTCTCAAAAGTCGTATGCAAAATTCAGTGCCCAATTCGCAGACATCGCCCTTCCCCAGGA